>RYWC01000023.1:0-1399 GCA_003979335.1 Clostridia bacterium | reverse complement strand
GCCGAGAACGAAGACAACCCAAACCGCGCCGAAACTTCCGCCGAGCGATTAGACGAAAATTCGGGCGCCGAGCTCGAACAAAAGGCGAGCGGCGAGGAGCAAGAGAAAAAGACGGCGAAATATTATTTTAAAAAATTTGTAAACAGATATTTTATAACCGCTTTTTCGGGTATGGCGCTCGGCTTGTTTTGCACTCTTATAGCGGGCACTATAATAGGGCAAATAGGCACTCTTATAGGTAACAACAAAGTAGGCAAAATCATACAATACATAGGTACCGCCGCCAAAATGATTATGGGTGCGGGCATAGGCGTGGGAATAGCTCATTCCTTTAAGGCGAAAAAGCTCACAACGTTTTCGGCTGCCGCCGCAGGTATGCTCGGCGCCAACATGACTAACATATTCGTGCTTAGCGGAATAAAGGTGTGGGGCGCTACGGGAGGCGGAATAGGCATAGGCGACCCTGTGGCGAGCTACGTTGCGTCTGTTGCGGCAATAGAGGTGTGCTCTTTAATCGAGGGAAAAACGCCCGTAGATATTATCGTTATTCCGCTTGCGGCTATGCTTGCGGGAAGCGCGGGCGCAATCGTGCTCGGTATACCTTTCGGAATGTTGTTCGCTTTGCTCGGGCGCGGCATAAGCCACGCAATCAGCTGGGAACCCATTTCTTTCGGCATAATAGTGGCGGTAGTTATGGGGCTGTTGCTGACGTTTCCTACGTCGAGCGCGGCTTTCGGTGTTATGCTGTTCAGTCCGCTCGCGGGCACTTCGTTGCAAGGCGCGAGCGAGCTTGCGGCGGCTGCCGCTTGCGCGGGGTGTTGCGCGCACATGGTGGGGTTCGCCGTCGCGTCGTTCCGCGAAAATAAGTGGGGCGGGCTTGTTAGTCAGGGAATAGGCACAAGCATGCTTCAAATTCCCAACCTTGCCAAAAATATGCTTATTCTCGTTCCCGCTATTGCGGCGAGCGTTGTTGCGGGACCTCTTACGAGCGCGGTGTTCGGGCTAAGGTGCAACTATACGGGAAGCGGAATGGGCACGGCGGGTCTTGTGGGCGTGTTCGGCACCATTTCCGCGTCGCACGCGGCGGGGCTTGCCGCCTGGCGAATTGCGCTCGGAATAGCGGTGTGCTATTTTATTGTTCCCGCAGTTGTCGCTTTGCTCACTTCCGAACTTATGCGAAAATACAAAGTTATTAAATTCGGCGACATGTTGTTGCCCAAGTAAAACATTATTTTCGGCGGACTCGCTGGTTCGCTTTGCAGAGACAAACGGCAAAAAAAGAAAATAAAAAAACGGTGAGATTTTGAACGAAGAACTTCCTAACGGCTTAAATAAAACCGAGTTTTCCGAAAATTCGGTTGTTCGGAAAAAGACGGACGAAGAACAATATGCGCACGCT
>RYWC01000022.1 GCA_003979335.1 Clostridia bacterium | reverse complement strand
GTCCGCTTACCGTAATAAGTTCTTCGTCCTCATCCTGAGGCGCAGGCTGGACGGGCGCGGCGGTTGCAGGCGCTTGAACGGTCTTACTCACCGCAACCTGTTGCACGGGTGCGGCGGCTGGGGCGCGGCGCTCCTCTTTGACTTTGATTTTAGCCTCTCTTTGCCTGCGTCTTATTTCGGCGGGAGGCAAGGGAACGGGTATGCTGTCTTCATACGTTTCGTCGAAAAGGGCTGTAAGCTCGTTTTCTATCGCCGCAGGGTCGAATTTAACGCCCTTGCACCTTTTTATATTCACGCCGTTCGTTCTGTAAGACGCGCTGACGGGGTCGGTGACAATATCTTCAAACAGACTTTTGTTGGCAATTCTTCTTGCAAGGCAGAACATAGGCGCGACGAGCGCGAACGCAATAAACGTTACAAGCGACACGATTACCGTCAAGGGCACCGCCAGAAAGACGTCTTCATATAAGAAAATATCTATTAAAATCACGGAACAAACCCCGACGGAAATTATCGCCCCCTCAACCAAAGCAGGGATAAATAAGTTCAAAAAATATGTAAACTTACCCTTGCTTTTCATTGTATCGAAGCATATGGAAATTACGTCCGCCGTGCCGATATCGGGATTTGTGTCAATGATGTACGGCGTAGGCACAAACATCAATGGCATTATTATAAAGTACACCAGCATTGCAAGTCCGCCGGGGGCTAAAAATATGCCGATTAAAAGCACGGGGTCTACGGAATCGACAAAACAGCTTATCATAAATCCCAAAGCGCCCAGAATACCGCTTGCCACGCATATAAGAAGCATACCGGCGATAAAAATCAGCGCCTCTACGATTATGCACATAATCATAGTTCTAAGCGAACCTTTGCGGCAGGCTATTTTAAACGATTGGGGAATATCCAGCTCGTTGCTCTTCTGTGCGATTTTAGCCTGACGGACGTTTGCCACGTCGAATATCGCGCTGAAAATAACAGTTATCCTCGCCAGAAACTCCATAATGAAGTAGACGAAAAATCTGAATATATTTCCCCTTTTCCAAATCGTCTTTGCCGACGATTTCATTGCATTGCCGAAATAGAAACCGAAACCCCGATTCATAATAAAGGAACCTCCGAAACTGCCGCGCGGCAGTTTGTAATTTTTTTAAATGTTATTTGATACTTGCCATAGGGCATTTTTCCGCGACTGCCGTAAGCGACGACGGAAGATTTACGTTCAGCGAATACATCATACTCTTTTCAGTGCGTCTGCCGTTAGTTCCGTTCTGATAAAGCAAAACTTTGAACGTAAACTTGCCGTCAGCACCTTTGACCACAACTATTTCGCAACCGTGATTTTCCCAAAGCCCCGTTACGCTATCCGCATAAAGCTCGGGGTTCAATACCGTCCAGTTCTGATTGTAGTCTGAAACTTTGAGTATATTTGTATCCTTTTCGTTCCACGCTTTCTCAAGCGACTTATCGTCCAAACCTGAAACGGTAATATTAACCTCAACGCCCTTTACGGTTATCTGAGACTGTTGCTGGTTGTCAAGCACGAGGTTATAGAACCTTGTTACGTCCGTGCCGTTCCCGTCGTAGACGGCAACCTGCACCCACTTTGCGTATACTGCGACGTTGAGAATGGGAAGCTCGCCTTTTACCGCAAACCTGTGACCTGCCATAAAGCCGTCGGCGTCCGCTGAAGCGACCGCCTGCGCCAAAATTTTCCCGTCCGTATCGAGTTTTATTTTGGAACCTGTATATGTAAACTCTCTCTGCGTCAGTTCCGTCTGCACATAATGCACGGTTCTGGTTATGTATTTTAACACGCCCTGGAAACTTGCCGCGTTGTAATCTCCGCCCAAATCGGACGAATATCTTGTGATTATGTCGTAGGACGCGGTAACGTTTTCGCCGTAAGCGTTTGTAATTACCGTACTGTTTGCGTCCACATAGACGACTTTTGCAACTGCCGGAGCCTGCAAATCGCCCGTAACGCCTATCTGCATTACGTCGCCGCCGACAAGGGCTGTATCCCTGCCGTTGTAACCGCCTATTATTTCGTACTCGCCGCCGCCTACCGAAATTGTCTGACCGTTAAAAAGTTCAGACTTGTTTACGGGTTTAACGTATATTGCGAGTTTGCTTATGTCAAGCGAACCCCAAACCGACAGCGTTTCGTCGATATAATAGTCGTAATTCGCGCCTGATTTTAAGCTTGCTTTTACATCGTATAAACCTGCGAAATCCCTGTCTGCAAATACATCAAGAGTTTTATTGAAGAAGTCAATTTCAAGCGCGTATTTATCATAGCTTTCTTCTCCGCTTATAAAGCCCTGTACTGCTGCAAGCGCGAGAATATCCTTTTCGGGGTATTTGGAGAACAGAAGCGAACCGCTGTACTCGGTCTGTGCGCTAAACGCGCTCAAATCAACTTTCAACGCGCGCTGTTTTATAGTAAATTTAATCGGTTCGCAACGAACGTAATAGTCGTCCTCGGAAATTTCTTCGGCGAAACTTACGGTAAGGGTATATATGCCTGCGTGCACGGGCTTGCCCGTAACCGCGCCGTTTAATTCAAACAAATACACGGGGGTAAGCGTATCAGCCAATCCGTCCACAAAACCTTCCGAGCCTTCACCCTCGGATTCATGCCAGTGCATAAACGAGAATTTATCTTTCCATTCGTCGGACGAAGGGTCTATTTCAGTTCCGTCATAGACGATTTCTCCGCCCGTATAGATAGCTTTTACCCATACCAGTCTTGCCGTTATTTCAAGCCTGCCCGATTGAATAACTTCCGGCAGGTCATAGTTTGCAAGCACCCTTGCGTTTTCCGCAATCTGCGCGCTCCAATCGCCCGGATAACTCGCCTCGGTAAAGCTAAGCTCTATCCTGTACACTCCCCTCGTATTCAAATCTTCGGGCAAAACGCGCGTCTGCGTGTCGCCGATGTAATATGAATAGAACGGTGTAAGTTTGCCGACGTCGCCGCTTATAATGCCTGCCGTATATTTATCTTCGCCCTCTGACGAGAAGGTTTCGTCATTCAAGGGCTGAACGGGTTTTTCGGGAACTTCGATAACCCTGTCGTCAGGTTTTATTTGCGTCACTTTGCGCTTTTCTATGGTAAGCGAACCCCTTTCGTCCCCTTCGGAGGAAACTATGTTGTAGTTTGAAGCAAGACCGCCGATAACCGCAAAGCGCGACCTGTCGAATACAATGCTGTAAATTCCTGCGTTTACGGGTTCTTCGACTTTTTCGCCGTTTAAATAATAGTTTACCGTGGGCGATACCGCCTCGGACGAGGCGACTCCGATATAAGTAATCAAGTCAGCATCCAATCTGTAACCGAAGCCGTTATAAACCTTGCTGTCGTTGCCGACGCTTATACGAATGTCCTTTTTAAGAATTTCAAAGTAAACGCCGTCGGCGCAGACGATATTATAGTTGGCATCAGCCGACATTCCGCCTATCACAGAGGACGACGCGTCAAACTCTATAAAGTACCTGCCTGCGTTCTTCGGAATAGAAGTTATGGCAAACGAACCGTCTTCAAGGCAGTCGGAATAATTGACGGCAAGCAAATCTATTTTTTCGCCGTATGCGAACGAAGAGCCGCCTGCAAGCGAGTAACCGTCGTTATATTCGTGCTCGTTGCCGTCGTAGACAACAGTCGAAGGCGCATTCAGCGTAATTTCAACGTCCTTTTTGGTTATAAACGCCGTCTTGTATTTCGTCGAAGTCAGCAAATTATAGTTAGAAAGTCCGTTTGCAAGTTCGGGGTCTTTCGCGCCCGTGACCGTAGTTTTATTTTTATTAATCTTATAGAAGTACTCGCCTGCGTTCTTGGGCTCCGCCGAGTGCAGAAGCGCTTCGTCCGTGTAGAACATTACCGCAATTTCAAGCGCTTCGCCCTCTACTATGACGAGCGAACCGTCCGCATATGAGAAATTGTCCGCGCCCGTGGGGTATACAAGCGCGCTGCCGTATTCCACGTCGGCGATATCGTTCAGAATAACGGTTATTTCCCTCTTCTTTACGGTAAGCTTTGCGCCGACGTAACTTACAAGCTTATAGTTTTCAGGTATTACGAACTCGGTAAGAATTTCGTCCGTGCCTGCGTTGAGCCTGCGCGTCACAGTGCTTTCGATAATTTCCAGCAAGTCTCCGTTTACAAGCCCAGCCTTTTTTTCACCGTCGTAATAGCAGTAGGTCGCATATTCCCTTGCCTCGTGCCATTCGCCGTCGTAAACTGCGTTTACGGCAATTCTCTGCACATAAATGGGTCTGGGATTAACTTTAAGAAGTCCGTTCTGCGGCATTACGATATCGTAATTATTCAAGTCGGCGGTATCGCCGAATTCGTTCGTAAGTGATATTTCGTCAATTACAATCGAATACTCGCCGATGGTTGTTATATTGCCTACGTCGACCGTATTTCCGGCATTGTCGAAATAATTTACCGTTACGGTCATTTTTTCGTTGTACGCAAGCTGAGCCGCCGCATTAACAAAGTTGTTCTGCGCAGCCGAATAAGGCGTAACGGGGTCGCCGTAAATTTCGTCCTCGTAAGAATAAGGTATTACCGTAAGACGCTTCTGCGAAATTGTCAAAGTACCGTCGTTTACAGTAAAACGATAATTATAAATGCCGTTTATTTCTGTGCCGGCGGAGTACCTGCCGGTATAAACGAAGCTTTTTGTAACGTCAAGTGTTATGCCGTAAGTGCCCACGTCGCGCGCGGAGTCAAAGGTTACGGCAGAATCGCCGCGGTAATATAGAGCGGAAACCTGCAACTTTTCGCCGTTCTGCAACGCGCCCGAATTTACCAAATCATAGTTGTCTTTGCCTACGGGATAGGTCTGTTCGCCGTAAACTACGCCGACGTCGCTGAGGGTTATCGTTATATCTCTGACGTCCACGCTCAAATTTCCGTATTCGTAGAGCGTAATTTTGTAATTGGAAGTTTCGGGTTCAAACAACGTTTTGTTTTTTGTTTCGCCGACGTCGGTTATTTCAGTAATTTCGCCTGAAACCGCCCAGATTGCGTCGCCGTTCAAAAGTCCCTCTTCCTCTTCGCCGTCTTCGTTGATATAGTAAACCCTGTCGTAAGCCGTGGTGTAAAGGGGATTGCCGTCATAGACTTTGTCTGCGGAAGACGTTACAACGGTTAAAGTTCTCGGAGTTACCAGAATCTGACCGAAAATATATTCTATATCGTAGTTTTCGGCTAAGCTGTGTGCGGCGCCCTCGGGGTCGTTGAATAAAATTTCACAAGCATTGTTTAACAAAAATTTATCAACAACGTCTGTCACGGGCGCGGCAAGCCAGTTTACGGTGTACTCGTCGACAAAACCCTGTTCAGGCAGTCCTGCGGTACCGTCCGTACACATAATAAGTTTTATAACTTCGTAAACGTGCGGCTTGCCGTCGTATACCCACGTTTTGCTATCGGTGTAAACCGCAACAGGACGCGCGGTTATTTCAAGCCTGCCTGCGACGGTCTCGATTTCATAGTTTCCGCTGCTTGCGAACGCAACTTCGTTTTCGCCCGATTCCCATACGTTTGTAATAGCTTTAAAGCTTGCAACGTAAATGCTTGCCTTTTCCTCTTCGGTCAATTCCGCTTCCCTTATCACAAAGCCGTTTTCGTCTATGTATTCGGCTTTATAATAATCGGTAAAGCTGTGGGACAATCCGTCGTATACGAAAGATTTATCGCCGACGGTAAGCCTTATTTTCTTTGCCTTGATTACCAAAAGCGCACCGTCGCCGAAAGATATTTTATAGTTGCCGAGCAATACGGGAGTAACGCCGTCATTTTCGTAAATTTCGACTGCAACGGGTTTAACGACGTATTCGCCTGCTTCTGCAGGCGCGCCGTCCAACTTGACGCCGTCTTTATAATACTCGACTTCCGTCACAGTCAACCGCTGTCCGTATGCAAGTCCGTTTCCTCCGACCTCCGCAACTCCGTTATAAATGACCGTATCGCCGTAAACAAAATCGGGCATATGCACCGTGTTTACAGTAATTTCTCTTTCGTTTATATAAAGGCATCCGAATTCGCTTTCCACATCATAATTGGACGCGTTGACGCGCACGCCGTTTTCATCGTATACGCGAATGTCGTATAAAACGACTATATAATCGCCCACTGAGTGTGGAGTAACGAAAGTCGTTGTGCCGTAAGCATAATCGTCCCAATCGCAATAGTGCAAACGGACGCTCAGCGTTTCGTTATATTCCATAACGCTTTCCGCCTGAGGCTGGGGGTAATAAACGTCAGCATTCCAAGGCAAAGCTTCGCCGTAATCAACTTCCCGATCGGGAATGGACATAAGTATATGCTTACTGAATATCGAAGCGGTGCGTTCGGAACAGGTAATTTGGTAATTATTGATGCCGTTTACTTTTTCCGCGCCGTCGGAAGAATAAATTACGCTATTTTCTTCGTCAATAGTGTAACGGTAATCGCCGGCGTCTTTACATATGTAGACAACGTTATCGCCCCGACCGTTAATAAGTTTAGAGAACGCGGCTTCGACTTTAAGCGTTTCACCGTAGGCAAAATTTCCGTTTAACAAAGTAAAGTTATTTACCGACGAGCTGTCGTAGCTTAAAATTTTGCCGTAAGTTTCACCGTCGTTTTCCGCCTTATTCAGTTCGATTTCTATAGGTCTTGGCGTTACGGTAAGTCTGCCGCTATTTATGGTATTGAACAAATAATCGACTCTGTAATTTGAGAAACCGTATTGCAAAACGCTGCCGTCCGAATAGACAGGTTCAGACGCGGTTTCCTCGTCTCCGTCGAAGTAACATTTTATGGCGCTCAGCGACGAAAGCCTGTATTTGCCGACATCTGGCTTATCGAACACGGACAAATCCGCAAACAGTTCGAGTTCTTCATTGTAAACCAAATGAGAAGTTAAATCCGATGCGTAAGAATATTTAAAATTGTTTTTCCCGTCGGGGTAACTTATTTCTTCGCCGTAAACAGCAGAAACGTCCAACGGCAGAATGAATATATTTCTTCTGTCTATCGTCAGCTGCGCAGTATCGGGGCAATTTAAAACATAGTTTTTTAAACCGTCTTTTTTACCGGTTACGGCTGTTTTCGTCAAGTCGATTTCAACGTAATAGCTACCTGCATTTTTAGGCTCCGTAACCACGCCGTCCTTTCTGAACAGCACGGCAAAGTCAAACGTTTCGCCGTAGGGAAGCGCTTGTTCAACGCTTGCAAAATCCATATCGCTATACGGAGTATCATACAGCCAGTCGTCGCCGTAATCGACATAACGGCTTGTTAACGAAACTGTAATTTGTTTTTTGTTTATTGTAAGCGTGCCGTCTTCAACAGATGTTATGTCATAGTTTTTAACCTGCTGAACCGTTCCGTCGCTATACCTGAACTTACAAGCCGCCGCGTTTATTTTAATTGTGTATTCGCCCGCGTCTTTTGCAACCACGGTTTTTCCGTTCTGTTCGTAAGTTACGCTAATTTCGATACTTTCGCCGTCTGCAAGCAAGTCGCCGCCGACAACGGCGGTATGATTAAGCGTATCGCCGTATACCGCGTCCGTGATATCGTCTGCGGCAAGATTGATTTGTCTTCTGTTTACGGTAATCGTTCCGAAATTATTTGTAATTTCGTAGTTAGAAGAAACATTGCCGCCCTCAGTCGTAAACACGCCGTAGAAGTGCTTGTTTGCCTCAGCGTACACGCCTGCGTCCTTTGCACCGGATACGGGAAGCCTCAGGGCAAGACGCTGCCCTGCCGCCAATGTACCCGAAGACGGCGAAGAAATAACGTCTGCGTCCGTTTGAAGTTTTCCGTTATAGATAAATTCCAAATCGGGCGTGGTTATAGTAATTGCGCGTTTTCTGATGTTCAGCTGACCTATAACAAAGTTAAACGAATAGTTGCCCACGCTCTCGGGGGATACGCGCACACCGTCCTCGTAACTTTCGTATAAAGTTCCGTTTTTATAAATTTCCCATTTATACGCTTTAATCGCGCCGTCGTTTATGCCGACATTCGGATATTCGCCCTCGCCGTACTCCGCCGAAGCGGCAAATTCGGTTATAACCAGATATTCGTTTGCGCTTATGCCGTTTGGCGTAAGATTGCTTCCGAGCACAGGGTGGTCAAGGAAGTTTTCGCCATAAACCCTTTCATAAGCGTCAACTTTCACCGTAAGATTTACGGGATTTATTTTCAGTACGCCGTAAACGCACAGGCTGAGTTCCAGCACATAGTTATCGTTCGGCACGGCGAATGAGAAAATGTTTTCACAAGGCGACTGCGAAACATTGGTAATCGAAGGCAGGGTGCTTTCGTCTATTATAAGCTTATCGCCGCCGACAAGACCATCGGCAGAACCGCGCCCGTCCGTTCCGGAAGAAAGCACAAGATATGTTTTGTATTCCGCACAGCTTAACGGCGAACCGTCGTAAATCTTTGTTTTGCTCGCGGTTTCAACCCAAATATGTCTCTGCGTTACCGTAAGCGTGCCGCTTTCAGCCGTGAACGCGTAGTTTTTCATTACGCTTGCGCCGTTATATAAAACATCGTAAGTCAGCAGGTTTTCTACTGTGGACGGCGTATATTCTTTTACCTCTGCGGCGGAAGTAACTTTTATCTGCTGCCCTTCGGGAATAGAGCCTTCCGTTATAAAATAGCCTGTTTCATAATGTTTCTCCCCGTCGTAAACCCATTCGTTTGAGTTGGATTTGAGTTTTAAAACGCGGCTTTCAACCGTAATTTCGCCGTGCAGATAATTTAC
>RYWC01000021.1 GCA_003979335.1 Clostridia bacterium | reverse complement strand
ATTAAGAACTTACCCTTGTAAGCGTACAAGCCTGGTCAAGGAAATTGAGCAGGACGAAAGTTCCGTCCGCGCGCACTTCCAAAAGTATACCGAGTTCCGTTCCCGAAACATGGGTCAACTTTATATCGTTTGCGTTGAGGTCGACCGTATAAGAAAGCGTTTGGGTTTTAGCGTTTGCGGCATCCGGCGTGCCGTCGTCTTTTAAAGGCGTTTGGGTAACCGTAACGGTACCTTTCAACCCGTCGCCCGAGCCGTCGGGATTAAACACAAGAAGGTAATTACTCATTGCGTCCTGCGCCGCATAACTGCCCGAAAGAATCGACGTGTAATCGGGGGTTTCGTTCACGGTGAAAGTGAAGTTGCAGAAAATGCTGTCCGAGGCAAGCGATGTAACCTTTACGGTATACGTTCCCGCAACCGAGGACGAAAATTTAAAGCACTTTACACCGTTTACGATAACTTCCTCCACCGTTGCGCCTGCTGCGTTTGCAGAGGTAATTTCCGCTTTCTGCTTATCGTTTTTATATGCAGGCACCGCGCCTTTGAAATGCACAGAACCGCCGAGCGCCAACGTCTTGCTGTTGCCGTTTATAAACAGTCCGCTTGAATCGTTGCGGATTGTCGCCGTAATGCTTTCGGGAGCTTCGCCCGTAATATCGAAAGTTATTTTTTTCTGCACCTTGCCAGATTTAAAAAGAAGCGTAAATTTAGAGCCGCGGCGTGGAGTTATAAATAAATCTTTATTGCTGTTGAAAACAATCGCCGCGTCGTCGTTGCTGAGAAGAGCGACGCTGCTATTCTCGAAATCTTTAAAACTGCCGTCTATCTTTACATAAAGGGGGCACTGCTTGAAGCTTGCCGTTTCGGGCATTACGTTCTGCATAAGAACGGTTATTTTGCCGTCTGCAAGGTCGGTTTCGACTATTCCGTCATCCCCGAGAGGCTGGCCGTTATAAATAAAATCGAAAGAGGTAACTGTAAATACGTTCTCGTAAGGGTTGGTCAGCGTTCTCTCTCCTGCGGTCTGGTCAACCGTAACCTTTATAGAGTTAGTGTAACTTACGGTATTTCCGGCAGCAGGTTTTACGGGTTTAGTAAAACCGTTTTCGTCCGTCTCGAAATTCGGCACTGACGAAGGACCCGTCATATTGTTCTCCCAATAAGACTGGGTATATTCGGCGTGCGCTATATTGTAATCTTCGCCAAGAGTGAACGAAACGGAAGTTTCGTAATAGTCGTAGCTGTTGGACCTGAGCACAAGACCCGAGAACGAGAAAGAGTACTCCCTGTTTTCGGGGTTTGCCGTTTCTTTCAAATCTTTATTAGTGCATTCGAGCGCGTGCTTGTAAATATCGTTTAACGCGTTCTCGATGCCGTATTCCGTTTTCTGATAATACCAGAGATTGAGCGGAGCGCCGTACATCATAGCCGCCTGCAACGCGCCGTTGCCCACCATTTCGCCGTCCTGTAATTCAACGCAGAATACTTCACCGTCGTTTATACTGTAATGCCAATCCTTTTTAGGGCTATCCAAGGTTTCTTTTAAGTGCGTATAATTGTTGCCGAACTCATACTCGTAATGGTTCTGGTCCAAATAAATCGCGGAACGCGGTCTTGCAAATTTAACGTGCTGAACGCCCGAAACGACCTCGTTTCTGAAAGCGGTACCCACGGCAATCGCGCCCTGAACGTCGGAAATATTAACTCCGTCTACCGTTGCTTCGTATGAAGCTTTGACGGGGCCGGACGAAACCGTTACGGTAAATCTTCCCAGCGCAGTAAACACGTCGCCGTCAAGCAGATTGCCATCTGCGTCCGCAACTTCGACCTTAAAAGATTTAACGCTTGTAAACAGGTTGGGTATAAGCTTGCCCTGCGCGTTTTCGTAAAATGCGGTTATTTTGATTCCGTCGAAAGAAATCTCTTCGCCGAGTTTATACAAGGTTTTTACGGCAGAGGTGTCAAGTTCTATCTTTTTCAGAACGGGCTCGAAGTCGCTGACGTAGATAGTATAAACTTCCTTTTTGCCGCCGTAGCTTACGGTAAGCTGATAATCGCCGGCGGTATTCATATCAAAGCCTGCTTCTTTTGTAATGTTAGCTTTATCCGTAACGTCTTCTTTTGTTCCGTTATCGTATAAAGCATAGACTTTAAATTCGTCGCCGTACTCGAACTCGTCGCCTATTTTAAAATTTATTTTTGCATTTTCAACGCTTAAGCTTTCAAGCTTTGCGCCTATACCTCCGCACGCGGCAAGACCGACAACAGCAAAAACCGCCGCCATAACCGCGAGCGCGGCAACCGCAAACAACCTTAATTTTTTAATCATAATACACCTCGAATTTGCGGTATGACCGCAAACAAAACTTTAAGCCGTATAGAAACCGCAGGCGAACAGCCACAGCGCGTCCTGCTTTGCGGCATAGCCCAATGATTCGGGCGTACTGTCCGCAGGGTTAAGACCGTCGGTATAAAGCGCATGGTTTTCCGCATATTTCTGCAAGAACGCTCTGATTTCTTCGGTAACGTAACATACGCCGTCGCTGTTGCACATTTTGTAATAATCTTCGCGTACAAAAAACGTATAGTCGAACACCGCGTATTTTTGTTCTTCTTCTATCCAGTTATGCGCAAGTTTAAGCCAGTTGCTTCCTCCGCCGAGGCCCTGCGCGTTTGCTTCGTAAAGCTTGCACTGCGGATATGACGGAAGGCTTTTATTCAGCGCAAAGCAAAGATATGGACCGAAATTTTTACCGAACCCGTAAGGGTCGTCGGCATAAAGAGTTTCGTCGTAACGGTGATAAAAACCCGTATCTTCGTTATATTTGTAATTTGCCATATCGAACACTTTTGTTCCCATATCGGCAAATACGAACGTTTCGTTTGACTGTTTTTCAGCCGCCTTAACAAAGGCTTCCTTTGCGCGTATGATTCTTACATCCGAATATTCGTCCGAATACTCGCCCTCGTACTTGATTCTGAAATCTACGTTTACTGGATACTCGCCCATTCTGTGGTCGGCGGTCACGCCGATAGTGAAACTCGAACCGACGCTTGCCGCATCCACATAACAGTCATAGCGGAAATTTTTAGTAAACCCTCCCGGAAGAGAGGCTCCGCCCTCGTTCGACGTGCCTGTCAGCCATTTATAGCCTATCGTTCCGCCATAAATTTTCAGACCGGGGTCAACGTTGTTTTCGTAAATATTCACGCACGATGTTATTGAATACCAACCTGCCGCCGAGGGACTGTATTCGTAAAAAACTTCAGAATCCTCTTTTTTGACTTTCGCCCTGTAAGTTCCGTCGTATCTTACAACGTAACAGCCCTGACTTTGGTAAAGTCCGCCGCCGTCTCCGCTTTCGGGTTTTCTGACGTCGGTAATAAGAATACTCGTATCCTTTGCCGTCGGACTTACCTCATACCCGTTGGGGTCGTAAGTGAATTTTTCGGGCAGGCCTTCGAGATAAACCGAATACTTGCCGTCTTCGAGTTCGCACACCGCTTTACCGTCTTCGCCCAAAGCGGCTTTTTTGATTTCGCTCTCGTTCCGCCATACGACTTTAATTTCTACGTCTGACGGATTGTAGGGCACGTTGTTGTAAAAGACCGTAGCCGTATATGACGAACCGCTCCCCGTCGGGGTGTTGGGGTCGTCGGGTTTATCCGGTTTGTCGGGGTTATCGGGGTTTTCAGAACCCGACGGAGGGGGATTCTTACCGCCGCCGTTTTCGACGTAATTACCCAGACCGCATCCCGTAAAACAGAATGCCGCGCACACGAATACGAGAACGGGTATTAAAAATCTCTTTTTCATTTGCGCCTCCTGAACAATCCCGAGAAGAAGGACGTAACATCCTTCCACTTCAACTGCCTTACCGTAATTCCTACGACGAAAAGCACTGCCGCAGTAATCATCAAAGGCATAGTGAAATCAAAAATAAACGACGTATAATCGGAGTCGGTGTTTTCAAGAACTTCCAATTCGTCAAGCTCGAGAATACTTCCGTTCTCGCTCAGAAGCCTGTAAAGATATGACTTGCTGAACGTTGCGAAGCCGTCGTATTCCGCATAGTAAGATACCGAGAAATCGGAGTCCGCTTCATAATGTATATCTTCATAGCTGTATTCAAGGTGAACAGAATACTTGCCGGGCGCGTCCGTTGCGAATGACGCAAAATATTCGCCCTGACTGAAAGTCAACGATTTCGAGGTTACTACGTTCTCGGGCGAGGTCACGGAAATTTTAAAATCAGCCCCTGCCTGAATATTACTCGAAGCCTTGACGTAAATCATCGTAGAGTTTCCCTGACCCCGCACGTCGATTATAAAAGGCGAATGTATGCGCTCGTCGGGAAGGGTAGCCATAGGTATGTTGGAAAGGAATTTACCTCCCTCCGTTCCGCTGCTCCAACCGCTTACCCAGCCGTTTGTCAGGTCGGAAAGGAAAGATACTACTTTGCCGTTGCCTCCGCCGCCGTTCCAATAAGCGTAAACGGGAACGTCGAATTTATTGAGCCTGTCTCTTTCGTACTTTGCCGTAAGAACTGCGTGAGCCGCAGGTTTTACCGAATTGTACCAAAAGCCGTTTACCGCACCTATTTTGCCAACGTTATTGAAAACTTCGTCGCCGGGGCGCTGTGCGGTAACTTCGTAACTGTCGCCCTCGATTTTTACTTCGCTTGCATTTTCGCCTATGCCCTGAATAACTATATCTATTTCGCTTTCGTGCTTGATATTCTGATACTCGCCGTCCTTGCCCTTGTAAGGGTTGTTGACCATAGCGTTTAAAAGCTTGTCGCCGTATTCGGGAGGATAGACGCCGACGGCGGAAAATACTATACCTTCCTTACACATCGTCTCTGCCCAGCCCTTTGCCGCAGCTTCGTCCGAAACGGGGTTGAGACCGTCCGAAATCATTATAACCTGCTTGTTATAGAAACGCGCCGGCATATTATTATAAGCAATTTCAAGCGCGTTGCTTATATTGGTCATATTTTCCGCGGTAATTTCGTTTATCGCCTTTTTTACAGCGGACGGCGAAGTCAGCTTTGTAGGGGGCAGTAAAATTTTTGCGCCGCCAGAAAAACCGATTACCATTACCGTGTCCGTCTTATTGAGAACATCAAGAAGCTGCATTGCCGCGCGCTTTGCAATGTCGAAACGCCCCGAATAGTTCATACTTGTGGAAATATCGAGAATAAGAGTTACAAGCCTTGTATCCTGGTCGTTGTTGCCGATATTTACAGGAAGCAAATCCTGAAGTTTGGCTAAAAGCTCCGCGTCGGTGCTGTCTTTATTATGTGCTGTATCGTGGATAAATGTGTTGCCGAAAGTTGTAAAGGTTTTGCCGTAATTTTTTACAAGCATATCAATACAGTCAAGGAACACGCCGCCGCGTCCGCCCATAGTGCGCACGTCGAAATTGCTCATCGCTATCTCGTCGTAACCGTACAGGTCCTCGACCGAAAGGGGAATCTGGTTGACCTGACTTACAAACATGACGTCCTTTGTGCCGTAAACCCTTCTGCCTGCGTCCAAATCGGCGTCGCTTGCGCCGATAAACAGCACCTTTTTATCCGCCGTTACGGACTGCGAAAAGTAAGATACATTGTTGTGTGAAGAATAATCGTCCGACGGGTTTACAGGTTCCACCGTAACGCGATAGTCGGAAGAGCCGGCCTTATCTGTTGAAAGCGGTACGGTTACGGAATTGAGTCCGCTGTAAAAAGTTGCCGGCTGTCTTTTTTCGAGTTCGCCGTCCCTGTACAGGTTCACATAACCGTCAATGCGCGTTTCCGCCCCGTCCGCGTTTACGCCGCAGTTGGCTCTTATTAAAATATTGACTTCCTCCGTCTTGCCGACATAGGTAGACGAAGTAGCTTCCACCGCGTCAATCTGCAATTCTTTTACATTATCGGGCAGATTGTCGTCAAGGTAAACAGCGTCAACGTATACGCCGTTATCTTGCAGATTGTTTACCACTTTGACCAGATTGTTGGAGGAAACGGTTTCCGCGCCGTCGGTAATTACTATTATGCGTTTAATGACGTCGGGCTCGAAAAGGTTGCCTGCGTAGCGCAGCGCCGAACCTATATCCGTCGCGCTTCTGTCAACTTTGTCCGCCGTTCTTATATCGGGCGTTTTTTCACCCAAATCCGAAATAAGCTGATAGTTTCTGCCGAAGCATATAACGCCCATCTTGGAATTTTTGGGAAGTTTTTTTGAAATTTTTTCAACGTTTTCCTGCACTTTGTCCAGACTGTGTTCTGAAGAATATGAAACGTCTGCAAGAACATATACGTTGGTTTCGGTAATAACCGTTTCGAACGTCATTCCGCTGATAACAAGCGTAAGACACAGGCATACGATAATATTCAACGAAACCGCCGCTACGTTATGAAAGTTTGCGTTATCGCGCCTTACCGTTATAAAGAAAGGTATAAGTACTGCCGCAATAAGGGGCAATGCGATAAACAGAAGCCAGGGATTATCGAAGCTGATATTGTTCATAACAATATACCCCCCAATCCGCAAGTAACAATACCGCTATTATAATCAAAAAAGCAAGTATATCGTCATAGAAACCGTCCGAATAGCCCTTCTGTTTTTCTCCGCTCAAAAGCATAAAGCCACCGCCTTCCGAGCGGCTTTCCTCTTCGGGTACGCTTGCAAATACTTTTAAAACGGTATCCTCTTCCATTCCTTTAAGCTTTACGGTAACAGTATAGCTTCCCGTTTCGTTAAGCTGGAATTCGCAGACGTCGTTGTCTACCGTATCAAGCGTCGTACTTTTGCCCGACGGCGATTTAACGGCTATGTTTTCACATCCGGGAACTACGTTCACCGCCATAATATCTCCGCAGACGTATGACGTTTCGTCAATTACCGCGGGGAACGAATAGTTCAGAAGGTTTTTCGTAAGTATCAAAAAATCACCAAGACCGCCGAAGTTCGAATCGCCTATTTCAAACGCAAATACAACCTGTCTGTCGTTGTTTTCGTTAAGACCGGCGGCAATTACCGGATCGGCGCCTATTTTCATAACGGTTGTAAAATTGCGCGGCACTCCGTATTTTGCGTACTTTCTTACAGCTACCTCGCTGCCGATAAGATTTTCCGTCAAAGCTTTTTCCAAAACCGTATTGCCTGCCGTGTAAGAGGGCTGGAAATAACTGTCGGGCCCCTCTTCGTCGCGCGGTTCTTCGTAATTTCTGAAAGTCACGCGCGAGCCTTTGCCACTGCCGTCAATGGCGTTTACAAGCCAAATCGCCGCGTTTTTGGGAAGTTCCGCAGGAGTATAGCCGTTGAAAACATAGAGCCCGTAATTCTGGACAATACCGCCCTCTTCGTATTTTTTAGGGGTAACTCTTTCGACGGAGGCATCGCCCATTGCTGTTATTGCGCTTATGAGATAGACGCTGTCCTGCCTGTCGCTGACGAACAGCACTTTGCGCGCCTGCGCAGCCGCTTCGTCGTATAAAACAACAACGTTGTCTTCTTCGAGCGCGTCACTGTTCACAATGCGTATTTCCAAAGACGCGTAAGTAATCGCTTCGCCCGTAAGCGTGAACTCTACGGGTTCGCCCTTTACCGCGTCAACCGTAACTTCGGCTATCTTTTGCGTATCGTCAGAACCTGACTTTGTAACCGACATAGCAACCGTTACGGACGCGTCCTCGGAATATGACACGACCTTGCCGTTTGCTTTGACGCCTGTCCTGACAGAACCCGTAAAAACGGGACTGTATGAATATTCCGTAATGGCAATATTGTTTTCGCCGCCCGAAACGTCCACAAGGGTCATATTTGCCGTTTCATATTCCTTGTCTGTAAGAAGATAGAAATCCGCCGAGGGGTTTTCGTCAAAATAAGCTTGCGCAAAGGTCATCGCGGTGGAACAGTCCGTATCGTTCCAACCTGCGCTAAGCGCTTTTATAGTTGCTTTGGCTTGCTCTTTGTCCTTAACGCCTTCGAAAACGACGTCGGTAGTATCCGAAGCGAATACGAGCGAATAACTGCTTCCGTTCAACGAGCCGTCAATAAGTTCGCACATTTTTTCCTGCGCCTTTTCAAAGCGCGTACTGCCCGAAACCTGCATATTCATACTCGCCGAACCGTCTAAAATGAAATAGAAATCGTTCGCCGAGGCAGGCAACGTAAATACGGGGTGAGCTATAAGCAACGAAGCCGCAACCACCGCGAGTATCTGCAATATCAAAGTAAGAATGCCCGTAAGTTTGGAAACGGGTCTTCTTCTTTTAAGGAATTTTTCGCTGAGCTCCCACAGATAAGTGGAAGCTATCGTCTGTTCGGTGTACTTTGATTTGATTATATAAATTAAAATAAGTACGGGAATACCCAACAGCGCAAGCAAGCCGAGAGGAAAGTAAAAACTCATTTCATCACCCCCAGCTCTGTAAGTTGTTCAAAGAAAATTTCGTCAACAGGCTTATCGTCAGTCACAAGGATATACTCCGCGCCGCGCGCGTTGCAATAATTGCGCAGTCTATCCTGAACGTATTTAACCGCCTCGCGGTAAGCCCTTATAATGTCTTTATTGATGTTTTTGCGGTAGCTTCTTCCCATATCCTCGCTGTCGTAGAAAACGTTCTTGCCGCGCACTTTGGGGTTGATTTCTTCGCCCGTAAGCACCTGAACGCACAAAACGTCTCTCTTTTTATCCGCAAGGTAATCTATAGCGTTTTCATAGTCGCTATCGGTAAGGAAGTCCGAAATAATTACGGAAAGTCCGTCGCCGTAACCGACCTGCGTAGGCATAAGTCCGTCCGTTATGAAACAGCCGCCTCCGAATTCTATATCGTTGAGTTTTGTAATTTCTGCAAAATACCTTTCCCTGCCGGACAGCGAAGATATAACTTCCGTAACCTCGCTGTCTTTTATGGTATAGACCGAA
>RYWC01000020.1 GCA_003979335.1 Clostridia bacterium | reverse complement strand
AGATGTGTATAAGAGACAGACGGAATATACCATTGTCAATTTAAGCCAGCTTAAAGACGTTCCGGCAGGTACCGTAGTGGACTTCGGTTACGTTAGACTTAACGGGCTTGCAAAGGAAGTTAAAAATTCGGTCGGTCTCAAGGTTTTGGGAACGGGTGAAATTAAGGTTGCTCTTACCGTTAAGGCGGCTAAATTCTCGGTTTCGGCTAAAGAAGCAATCGAGAAAGCCGGCGGCACTTGCGAAGTGGTTTAAAACGCATTTCGGCGTTGCGATGCTTTGAGCTGCGCGCTGTTTCCGGTAATTTACGCAAAGTAAACTTGCTGAAAAATTTACGCGCTTTTCGGTTTTGTACGCTTTATGCTTTTTAATCGGGGTTCATAGCCCCGGAAATTCACGAAATTTTACGCCTTGAACAGGCGAACATTTGCGTGAGGAGATTAATTTATGTTTGAAACAATAAAAAATTGTTTTAAGGTCAAGGAAATAAGGAAGAAGATTTGGATAACCTTGCTTCTTCTGTTCATCTTCCGTTTGGGCAGCTATATTCCCGTTCCGGGAATTAACCCCGAACAGTTCGGCGAAGCCATTTCCGACAACAGCTTTCTGAATATAATGTCGTCCATTACGGGCGGTTCGCTTGCCAACGCTACGCTTTTTGCGCTCGGCATAAGCCCGTATATCAACGCGTCCATTATCATCCAGTTGCTGACGGTAGGTATTCCTGCATTGGAAAGGCTTTCCAAACAGGGTGAAGAGGGCAGGAAAAAGATTGCCAAAATAACCCGTTTCGTTACGATTATCCTTGCTGTCGCTCAGGCGATAGGCATTATCGTAAACTTCGGCGTTCAGGGCGACGCTTTAAGGCTTTCCGTGTTCGGTTTCGTTCCCGGCGGCATCAGTGAAACTGCGGCGCAATGGGTTGCTGGCATATTCCTTACGGTCGTATACACAGGCGGCGCTATGCTCGTTATGTGGATAGGCGAAAGAATTACCGAATACGGCATTTCAAACGGTATTTCCCTCATAATCTTTGTCGGAATTATTTCCACGGCTGGTCTTACGATTCTGAACAAGTTCCTCGGAATATTCGGCGTCGGTGATTTTGCTGAAGGCGGTATTACGAATATTTGGGAAATTCTCGGTTTCGTGCTTTTGACCGTTGTCGAGTTTGTCGCGATTGTAACCGTTGACCTTTCGGAAAGGAAAATACCCGTCCAATACGCAAAACAGGTAAAGGGCAGGAAGATGTACGGCGGACAGTCCTCTGTAATTCCCATAAGAATTGCGGGTTCGGGCGTTATGCCTCTTATATTCGCGTTCGCGCTTATTTCTTTCCCCCAGATGATTATAAGTTTGTTCTGGCCCAACAGCGCGGCAAACACTAACATAACTATCTGGTTCTCGGGTCAGGGCGCTTGGTACGGTCAGCTGATTTATATGATTGTACTCTGTCTGCTCATATTTGCGTTTGCGTTCTTCTATTCGTCAATGCAGTTCAATCCCGAAGACGTTTCAAAGACAATACAGCAGAACGGCGGCTTTATTCAGGGTTTCCGTCCCGGTAAACCTACCGCCGAATATTTAAAGAAAATCAACAACAGAATTACCCTTTTCGGAGCGATTTACCTTTCGCTGGTCGCATTCATTCCTTCGATACTTTCGATGGTGCTGTCGGCGACTCTGCCTAATATGGACCTTTCGCTTCTGTCGGTGTTCTCAACTACGGGTATTCTTATCGTGGTATCTGTTGCGTTGGAGCTTGATAAACAGCTTCAAAGCCAGCTTATGATGAAGAACTATAAGGGTTTCCTGAAATAAAAAACAACTAATTACTTTGCAATAAGCCGACGCGCTGCGGAATTTCGGTGTTCTTACGGAAAGTAAGGGTTATCGTTTCCTTGGTGCGCGGACTTGCCTGTTAATAAGCTGTTTAAACAGACTGAAAAAATATTTTATTCAGGTGAAGAAATGAACCTTATTCTGCTCGGAGCGCCCGGTGCCGGCAAGGGCACGCAGGCAAGTAAAATTGCTGAAAAATACGGAATAGCGCATATTTCCACCGGCGATATGTTCCGCGCCAACATAAAAGGCGGAACGGAAATCGGCAAGCTTGCTAAGTCATATATCGATGCAGGCAAACTCGTTCCGGACGAAGTGACGTGCCGTATTGTACTCGACAGATTGCAGGGGGACGACTTAAACGCCGGCTATATGCTTGACGGTTTTCCGCGCAACGTATGTCAGGCGGAGGAACTTGATAAGTTTGCTTCAATTGATTTGTGCCTGAACATTGCCGTGGACGAAAGTCTTTTAATGGACAGAATATGCGGCAGAATGGTCTGTAAGTGCGGCGAAAGCTACCACGTTTCAACGCTTAACGGTTCAACCGTGTGCGTAAAGTGCGGCGGTCAGCTGTACAGGCGCGCGGACGACAATCCCGAAACGGTCAAGTCGCGGCTGGAAACTTACAATTCGCAGACAGCGCCTTTAATTGACTATTATGCGGCACAGGGCAAGCTTAAAACGGTTGACGGCGGCAAGGGTTCGCCCGACGAAATATTTGCCGAAGTCTGCAAAGTTTTAAACGAATATGGTAACCGTTAAAAATCAAAAAGAAATAGACTTAATGCGCGAAAGCTGCCGTATAGTCAAGGAAACGCTCGACTACGTCGGCAGAAACATACGCGCAGGAATGACCACAAAAGACGTGGACGGTTTGGTCTATAAATACATAACTTCCTGCGGCGCGTATCCGTCCGAACTCGGTTACGAGGGATATCCTGCAAGTTCGTGTGTTTCCGTAAACGAAGTTGTCGTACACGGAATCCCCGGCGACAGGGTTATACAGGACGGCGATATTGTAAGCGTCGATATAACTGCCGAAAAGAACGGGTTTCACGGCGATGCCGCAAGAACTTATCTGATAGGCAACGTATCGGAAGAAAAAAGGCAGCTTGTCAAAGTTACCGAAGAGTGCTTTTTTAAAGCGGTAGAGGGTTTGCGCGCAGGCGTACCTTTATACGATATAGGATATGCGGTTCAAAGCCACGCCGAAAGCTTCGGTTACGGAGTAGTCCGCGCCCTTACGGGACACGGAATAGGCAGAAGCATGCACGAGGACCCTGCGGTGCCCAATTACGGCAGAAAGGGAACGGGTATGCGGCTCAGGGCAGGCATGACGATTTGTATAGAGCCTATGATTAATATGGGAACCTATAAGGTTTACCAGAGCGGCGACGGGTGGACGATTTCCACCGCCGACGGCAAACCTTCGGCGCATTACGAAAATACAGTGCTTATAACAGAGGACGGAGTGGAAATTCTGACTCTTTAAAAGGTAAATTATGAAAGTTACTACCCCTGCCGTAGGCGGCATATGCCAAAGCAAACAGGGCAGAGACAAAGGCAGATATTATCTTATATCGGGCGTTGAATCTGACGGCGCGGTTCTTGTCACGGACGGCAATTTCAAAAAACTTGCAACGCCTAAGAAAAAGAATCTGAAACATTTGCGGCTTTTGCCCGAAAAGGCTGAAAGCATCGCGGTGAAACTGTGCGAGGGTAAGCAGGTATACGATACCGAAATTTATTCCGCGCTTAAAAACTACAACTACCCCAAACCCGCTGAAAGCGGCAAAATATAAACTTATACGCAATTAAGGAGATAATTATGAAAGTAAGACCTTCGGTAAAACCTATGTGCGACAAGTGCAAGGTTATTAAAAGAAACGGCAAGGTTATGGTTATTTGCTCAAAGAACAAAAGCCATAAGCAGCGTCAAGGTTAAGGAGTTGTAATGTCTAAAGACGACGTTATAGAAACCGAGGGCAAGGTATTGGAATGCCTGCCCAACGCAAATTTCAAAGTTAAACTTACGAACGGTCACATTATTACCGCGTACATTTCCGGCAAGCTCCGCCTTAACTATATAAGAATTATAGAGGGCGACAACGTAAAGCTGGAAATCAGCCCGTACGATTTGACCAAGGGGCGCATTACCTGGCGTTCCAAAAATTAAAGCGTATAAAAGCGCTGTAAACAAAACCGGAAAATTTGCTTGCGGTAACGCGGCTTATAACGGCTTTTTGTCAAACTGCTTTGTATGTTTAAGTTTGCGCGGAAATTTTTTTCCGCCACAGTCGGTTTTTTGTGTGTTATAACCCTAAATTAATTGCAATTTTACAAAATTTATGGTATAATACCAAAGCTTTTACGCCTTTTATGGCAAAGAAAACAATTCCGTTTGAATTCTCCGCTCACATTCCTGATACAAGGGCGGGGATTTAACGCGGTTTTAATATACTTTACAAAAATATAAAGAAGGAAGGAAATAAATCAAAATGGCGCGTATTGCCGGTGTAGATTTACCCAGAGAAAAGAGAGTTGAAATAGGTCTTACCTATATCTACGGTATCGGTCTTAAAACTTCGCAGAAAATCCTTAAAGACACGGGCGTTGACCCCGATACGAGAGTAAAGGATTTGGACGAGCAGACCGTTTCCAAATTAAGAGAATATATTGACCACAATATAAGGGTTGAGGGCGAACTGCGTACTGAAGTGTCGCTCAATATCAAACGCCTTATGGAAATAGGATGCTATCGCGGCATCCGTCACAGAAAGGGTCTGCCCGTTAGAGGACAGTCCACCAAGACGAACGCGAGGACGAGAAAGGGTCCCCGCCGCACCGTCGCAAAGAAGAAGGGAGCTAAGTAAGGGGGACAAGACGTATGGCAGCACAGAAAAAGCAAACGACTACAAGAAAACGTAGAGAGCTTAAAAAAGTTGACAGAGGTCAGGTTCACATTCAGTCCTCTTTCAATAATACGCTCGTAACCGTTACCGATATGAACGGTAACGCATTAAGCTGGTCATCGGCAGGCAGCCTCGGCTTCAAGGGTTCGAGGAAAGGCACGCCGTTTGCAGCACAGCAGGCTACCGAAACGGCAGTTAAAGCGGCAAAGGAACACGGCTTGCGCTCGGCAGAGGTCTATGTAAAGGGCCCCGGTTCGGGCAGAGAGTCGGCAATAAGGGCAATCGGCGCGTGCGACGTGGAAATAACGCTTATTTCCGACGTTTCCCCCATTCCCCACAACGGTTGCAGACCGCCTAAGCGTCGCAGAGTATAAGGAGGCAGTAGAATAATATGGCAACTTACAGAGAAGCAAAATGCCGTCTTTGCAGAAGAGAGGGCGGTAAGCTGTTTTTGAAAGGCGATAAATGTTACAACGGCAAGTGCCCGTTTGAAAAAAGACCCGTTGCTCCCGGCGCTCACGGCTTAGCGGCTGCGAGAAAGAAAGTTTCCGAATACGGCAAGCAGCTCAGGGAAAAACAGAAAGTTAAGAGAATTTACGGCGTGCAGGAAGGTCAGTTCCGCGCGTGCTATGAAAAAGCCGACAGAATGAAGGGAATTACCGGTGAAAACATGCTGTCCCTTTTAGAGCGCAGGCTTGATAACGTCATCTACCGTATGGGCGTAGGCGTTTCAAGGGCTCAGGCAAGGCAGCTTGTAAATCACGGACACTTCCTCGTAAACGGCAAAAAAGTAAACATTCCCTCTTATATCGTTAAGGTGGGCGACGTTGTTACCGTAAAAGAAAGTAAAAATTCAAACAAGTACTTTGAAGCGCTTAAATCCACGAAGGGCGGCAACACCCCCAAATGGCTTGAATTCAACACCGAAAAATTACAGGGAAAAATCCTGGCATTGCCCGAAAGAGAAGATATTGACAGTCAGATTGCTGAGCATATGATTGTCGAGCTGTACTCCAAGTAAAAAGCAAATAAAAAGGAGGAAGTTATATGATCGAAATGGATATGCCTAAAATAGAGGTTGAAGAAAGCGAGGATCAGTCCTATGCAAAAGTTATTGTAGAACCTCTTGAAAAAGGCTTCGGTCTTACAATAGGCAACTGCCTTAGAAGAATACTCTTGTCGGCGCTCCCCGGAGCTGCGGCGCAGGGCATAAGATTTTTAGACGGCAGCGTCAAGCACGAGTTTTCTGCCGTTGCAGGCGTTAAAGAGGACGTTACCGAAATAATCCTCAACATCAAATCGCTTGCTATTAAAACAACAGTTACCGACAGCGACTACGTCAAAGTAGTGCATCTGTATAAAGAAGGTCCTTGCGAAGTTAAAGCGAGCGACATATCGGACGATGCCGAAATCGAAATAATCAACGGCGATGCGCATATCTGCACCGTTGACGAAGGCGGCAAAATCGATATGGAAATCACTATCGGCAGGGGCAGGGGTTACAAAGGCGCCGACCACACCAGAACGGAGCTTTTGGACTACATCCCCGTAGACAGTATCTATACGCCCGTCAAAAAGGTGAACTACTCGGTTGAAAACACCCGTGTAGGACAGAATACCGACTACGATAAACTAACTTTGGAAGTCTGGACGAACGGCGCATTCAGCGCAAAAGAAATCGTTTCCCTTGCAGCTAAAATAATGGAGGACCATATTTCTTTGTTCGTAGACCTTTCGGATACAATCAAAGGGCTTGATATTCTTGTTAAAAACGAGGATGACAAGCAGGCTAAAATTCTTGCAATGGCAATCGAGGATATGGACCTTTCCGTCCGCTCCTACAACTGCCTTAAACGCGCAAACATTCACACGGTGGAAGACTTAACCAGAAAGACCGAAGACGAAATGCTGAAAGTGAGAAACCTCGGCAGAAAGTCCTTGGACGAAGTTATTTTAAAACTCGAATCTTACGGACTTTCACTGTCAAACAAGGAGGATTAACGATATGCCCGGCAAATTGGGAAGAACGGCAGAGCAGAGAGAAGCTCTTTTGAGAAATCAGGCGTCTGAACTTTTGTGGTATGGCAAAATAACCACCACCAAGGCTAAGGCTAAGGAACTTCAACCTTACGTTGAAAAAATCATAACCAAAGCTATCAGAGTTTACGACGACAACGTTGAATTTGACGTAGTTACCAAGGACAAGAAAGGCAAGGAAGTTACCCAGAAGAACGTTAAGGACAGCGCAAAAAAGCTTGCGGTACGCCGTCAGCTTATGGCTAAACTTTACGACCTTCAGGAAGTAAAGCCTTTCGCAGAAAAGAAGTCCGACTTCAAAAAGAGAACTGCGGATATTCAGCATCCTTTAATGGAAAAGCTTTTCAACGAAATCGCGCCTAAGTACGCTCAGCGTGCGGAAGAACTCGGTCAGGGCGGCGGTTATACGAGAATTTATCTTCTCGGTCAGCGTCGCGGCGACGGCGCAGAAGAAGCTATTATCGAGCTTATCTGATTGAATTAAATAAAACAGCGGAATTGCCTAACTCCTGTAAGGAATTATAGTAAGCCGCAGTGAAAGAAAATTAGACGAGGTACATGCTTCGTCTTTTTTTTGATATGTTTTGTCGAGAACCCCCATATTGTAAATGAACTTTATGTAGTAAGCGAAAAAATTGTAATGAATTACTACATTTATAAATCATTTGTCTTTTCGTTAACGATACGTTATAATGACTATAAGATAAATAGGGGACAGAAAAAAATGGAATTTATACTTGAGCCTATTTTAAAGGAAGATGTCGCTAATTTTAAGAAAGATATGCAGGAAGCATTTCAGCAAGGTGCTGTGAAAGAATTCCCTGGTTTGGACGCTATAGTATTGCCTGAAAAGGATATCGACGAGTCTTTGTCCAAGAAAGGAGCGGTAGCTTATAAAGCGATAGTCGACGGAAAAATGTCGGGCGGCGCTATCGTAATTATAGACGAAAGCACACAACATAATCATCTGGACTTTTTATACGTTAGATGCGGAATACAAAGTAAGGGAATCGGACAAAAAATCTGGATTGAAATTGAGAAATTATATCCGCAAACAAAAGTATGGGAAACATGTACTCCGTATTTTGAAAAAAGAAACGTTCATTTCTATATCAATTGTTTAGGATTTCACGCTGTCGAGTTTTTCAATCCATGGCATAAAGATACGAATATTCCCGATGATATGATAGGTGGAGATTATTTTTTCCGATTTGAAAAGTTAATAAAACATTAAGTTTTAAGTTATCCTAAGTACTTTATTTAAAGCTCCCGGACATTTTGTCCGAGAGCTTTTTGTTATTGCTTGAAATTGCAACATTTAAAATTTGATTTTTTAATGCCCTATGTTAAGCTCGCGTTGTTGCGCTGTTTTTTATTTGAATGCACATACGTCGGTTTCTATTAAAAGCCTGAGCGCAAATTTGATGCCCAACTTAAAATAAGCGTTGATTTTTTCCTCTTCCATATTGCTATGGGCAATACCTATGTTCCAAAGCAGCTCGTGAAAATCGTTTATCGGCATATCGGGCAGAACTTTTCTGAGTAATTTTTCAATATCTTCTTCGTTTTTCAAATACTTCTCGCTGTCCTTTATTTCGCGGCTTATCCCCTTGTCGTCCGATAATAATATTTCAATCAATGATTCATCCATAATTTACACCTTCTTTATTTATTATATGATACAAATATGTATTAGTCAAGCTTTTTGATACTTATTTGTATAAAATGTAACTGAGGTATGTAATGTATAGATTATGCGAAGCTTTAAAGTATCAGCGTGAAAATTCCAAACTGTCACAACATCAGCTTGCAAAATTGACAGGTATATCGCAAGTTAATTTAAGCAGATGGGAAAGCGGAAACGCAATTCCGAGTATTGTTAATTGCGTTAAGCTTGCCGATTTTTACGGAATAAGTTTAGACGACCTTATCGGGCGCACTTTTAATACATAACATAATACTTTGTGGATTCTTCGGCTTCACTTCGTTTCGCTCAGTATGAAATTGCCCGATAAAGGTCTTTAATGTGACGGTGTAAATGCAATGCGGTATGTTAGTATTAAGTGGGGCGAATGTATTAGTTGCGTGCAGATTTTAAGGAAACTTAATAGATGCATTGTCATTTCCGCTAAAAGCGGCGGCTGTCGTTTTTTACTAATTGGTTTTAAATAGCGACCTGTTTGGATGCCGAGGCGCAGACGGACGGTTATACTGCATAATTTTATGACGCTTTATAAACCGATTGTATTTTTTTGACATTTTTCAGCGCTGTGATATAATATAATAAAATATTGAAATATAGGAGTTTTGTATGAACGATTTGCTTAAAACCGTGGACGGGTTTCCGCTGCTTCTCAAACTGATATTCTGTATTCCCTGCATAAACGTATTTTACGGAATATGCCGCATAGTGAAGGGCGCGGTTAAAAACGACGTGGTATGGATTGTGCTTGCCGTGCTTACGGTCTTCCCCGGGGCGTTCTTTATATGGATTCTTGACCTGTTCTGGGTGCTTACGAAAGGGCACGCAATGCTTTTGGGTGAGGAAATGTTTTCATAATCCGCCCTGCGTGCAACGTCAATAAATTGCGGTAAATTTATTGACATATCGGGCGAGTGTGATATAATATATTTA
>RYWC01000019.1 GCA_003979335.1 Clostridia bacterium | reverse complement strand
TATTAATACAATAAAGATGATGTATTTGAAAAGAGTTGAAAAGCAAATAAAATCCGTTATGATAAGCGATGACGCAAATTGCGCCACTGCTTATTCTAAAATGGTGGATTTTTTTATGTTTGTAGACTACGAATGCAAAACAAATCATGTAACCATCATCAATAAACTTTACAACACTAAAAACAGCAAATACACGCTTTTGGGAATTGCGCAGACGACGAACGTTTCGGTTAAAACTCTACGGCGTTACAGAATGCGATATGCTGAATGTTTTGTTTTTTATCTCAATTCAAATTCAACTTCCATATTAACAATAAGGGAAGCCGCCGCCACAAAATACGATTATAAATAAATTGCTTAAAACAAAAAATTGCAGTAACAAAGCCCTTTCTGTTTTGAAAGGGCTTTGTTTTATAAATTGCGCTTTAATTCAGAAGCGCCGCGTCCGCGGTTTTCAAAATATTCGTTTGCCAATGCAAAAGCGTCACAGCACTTCAATTTAATATCTATCGAGCCGTCCTCCCTGACGTAAATATTTTCGATAAGCTCAACCATTACATCGCGCGTAAGAACATTAATTCCGCCATATTTTTTAAATGTTGATATAAATTCGTTGCCGCCGTCAACGCCGCTTTCCAAGGCCGCAATTTGCTTTTCGGTATTTTCTATTTCTTTGCGCGCGCATTCGGCGTTTTTTTCATACCGCTCCTTTAAAGCCAAATATTGCGCCTTGGACAAAATTCCGCTTTTATAATCGGGATATAAATCAAGCAAAAGATTATTCGTAATTTCAAGTTGCCTTTTTTTTGCGGAAAGCGCCGCGTTAAGCCTTTCCGATTCGCCTCCGCCCTTTCTTTCGCGGTTTATTTTTTTAATTAACCTGTCAAAGTCGACAGCAAGAGATATATATTTATTAAGCGCCGAAAGCACGGCTTTTTCAAGGGCGTCTGCGCGGATTGCGTGCTTTGTACACGATTTGCTGTGCATTCTACGGTATGTCGAACAAGCGTAATAGTCATAAGTTTTGTTGGGCTGGCGCACAGTGCGTTTAACCATTGCCCTGCCGCAGTCTGCGCATTTTATAAAACCGGCAAATACCGAAAGACGGCTTCCCGACGGTGAGGTGCGTGTATCCCTTTTTAAAAGCGACTGTGCGGTATCGAAATCAACTTTTGAAATTATGGGTTCGTGAGTGCCCTCCGCCCTTATTCTGTTCTTTTCTTCAACTGCGCGCGCGGTGTGAATTTTATAGCTGATAATTTCGTTCTTCTTCTGCACAAGGTTGCCTATATAAACTTCGTTTGAAAGTATTCTTCTCACCGTAGAATCGCTCCAAAGCGAAGAATTTTCAAAGTTTTTACCACGGTTGCAGTTTAAACCTTTTTCTTTTTTATATGCCGAGGGATTTGGAACGCCGCGCTCGTTCAAAAGACGGGCTATGCCCTTTATACTGTACCCGTTCAAAAAATCTTTGAATATTTTACGGACGGTATCTGCGGCATCTTCGTCTATAACCAGCCTGCTTCGGTCGTTCTCGTCCTTTTTATAGCCGTAGGCGGCGAACGAACCGATAAATCTTCCCTGTCTGCGGCGAACGTCGAGCGCACTGCGCACCTTTAAAGAAATATCGCGGCAGTACTCGTCGTTCATTATGTTTTTAAAGGGCACTATCACGTTGTTTACAGACGAAGGGCTGTCGAAACTGTCTATGCGATCGTTTACCGAAATAAACCGTATGCCGAACGCAGGAAATACATATTCTATATATCTGCCTGCCTCGACATAGTTTCTGCCAAGACGCGACAGGTCTTTAACTATAATGCAATTTATAGTTTTATTTGCCGCGTCCGCCATCATTTTCTGAAAAGCGGGACGCTCGAAATCCGTTCCGCTATAACCGTCGTCAACGTAACATTCCTGTAAAAATATTTCACCGTTCTCCTCGGCAAACCTGTCAAGAAGAGCTTTCTGCGAACTTACGCTTTCGCTTTCGGGCTTATCTCCGTCCTCACGCGAAAGCCTGATATACAACCCTGCGTGCCATTTGTAAGGAGCAGCTGCCGACAGTGCAGGCGTTAAAGAATATTTACTTGTTCTTGCCATATGTAAGCCTAAAAGGGTATGAAAATTCATACCCTGAGGACAAGTTTTTTAACACATTTTAATTATACATTCTTTAAAAACAGCGCGCAACGGTTTCAGCCGCGCCTGCGCACGGCAATATTTACCAACAGGTCCTCAACCGACGGCGCGTCCGCCCTATCGGAAAATATCAGCCTTACATTAGCGCCGCCGGTTTTGAACTCATATGGCGAGCGAACGGAGGATATATAATTTTTCAACCTTTGCGCGACGATATTCTGTCCGCCTGCTTGCAACAGAGTCAATTCGGCAGGAAATTGACCGTTTAAAATATTCTTCATACTTCCGTTATTGACGTTGGCTTTAAATTTTAACCGCGCAGAAAAATTTAAAGACGTGCCTATGCCGCTAATTTATAAAGAGTTAAAATTGCCTTAACCATTGACATTTTGAGTTAAAAGTAATATACTTCAATTAGTTATTATGATGAACTTTTACGGTAAGCTGAAAAGTAGCAAGCCCGTTGACGCCATAAGGAAATTTATTTCTTCTGAATTTTTTCCTTTTTTGACTGCGGCGGTCGTTATGGGCTGTTATTTTATGGGCTGGGATTTGGTTTCGATATATTTTTTGGGACTGACAGGCGCGTTTATTCTGCTGTTCCACGACGATTTGACGCCGCTTATTGCAAACGTGGTGTTTATGAACGTCATAATATCCGAACAGAACTCACCCTCTCCCGACGGTCCGACGGGGGCTTCAGATTACTTTTTCCGCCCTGACGTTCTTGCGCAGGCAGGAATAGTTGTTGCAATCGCAGGCTGTGCGCTGATATTCAGATTGGTTTTAATGTTCAGGCAAAAAAGATTCAAACCTACGCCTATGCTTTATGGGTTCTGCGGACTGTGCGCGGCTTTTCTCTTAAACGGACTTTTCATAAAAGAATACGACCCTTTAAACTTTGTATACGGACTTTTACTGACTTTCTTTTTCCTGATAGCTTTTTTACTGTTTAAAGACAATTTAAAAATAAGCGGCAAAAATTTCAAGTATATAGCCTGGACTTTCGTTGCTTTAAGCGCTCTTCTTATAATTGAGCTTATCGAAGAATATCTGACCGTTGAAAATCTTTTTGTTGACGGCGTTATTAACAGAGGTAAAATTCTGTTCGGTTGGGGCGTTTACAACGTTTACGGTATGCTGATAGTTTTGTGTATTCCCCCCGTTTTGTACCTTGCAGGCAAATATAAATACGGCTTTGTTTTGACAATTTATTCGGCTTTTGTTGTATTGGCTTCGCTTGCATGCACAAGCCGTCAGGCTATGATTTGCAGCGCAGTATTATATCCTGTATGTATTATTATTCTTTTAATAAAAGGCAAAAATAAGAACGCTAATTTTGCCGCCGTGGGCGGACTTCTTCTTATCTGTGCAGTTATAACGGGTGTTTTCAGCGAATTTATTTATGTAAACGTAAAAAAGATTTTCGACAATGTTTTCATAGACGGGGCTTTGAACGGAAGCGGCAGATGGCGGCTTTGGAAAGCAGGCTGGAACGCATTCATTTCAGCGCCAGTATTCGGAAGAGGCTTCTTCGATTTAACGGACGGAAGAAACGCGTCGGGGCTGGGAATTATCCCTATAATGTACCACAATACCTTTATTGAACTTTTGGCGGCTTGCGGATTTGTCGGTTTTGCGGCATACGGCGTCCACCGCGCCCAGACCGTACTCAGTTATTTTAAAAGAATCACGGTTGATAGAACCTTTATTGTTCTCACAATAAGCGCTTTGTTGATGACAAGCTTACTTGACAATCATATATTTTATCTTATTCCTTCTTGCTTTTACACTATTTTGGTATCTGTGCTTGTCGGGTCGGAAAAAGAACATAAAACTATGCTGAAATACGCCTGAAAACCCATAAATAAAAAACAGTTACAGGTTAAATAAAGAAGAAAGTTAAAGCCCGAAGCGCTAAGCGCTTCGGGCTTTTTTTGTGTTTAATTTTGAGGTTTATAGGTTGTAACCAACTTAGCTACAAGATTTTTCATATCAGCCGTTTCGTCTTTAGCGGCTTTGTTAAGTTTTTCTAGCGTTCCCCATAAATATTCTTCGTCAAGTTCTATGGGGTTGGCAATATTTATCAAACCGTTTGCTGTCTTTTGCATCCCCTCTTCATCCATAAGCCTTTCTTCATAAAGCTTCTCGCCCGGACGAAGCCCTGTACAGCGGATTTCTATATCAACGTTAGGTTCAAAGCCGGAAAGTTTAATCAAGTTGTAAGCCAAATCGTATATTTTTACGGGTTCGCCCATATCGAGCACAAAAATTTGTCCGCCTTTGGCGTATGCGCCTGCCTGCAAAACAAGGGACACCGCCTCGGGAATGGTCATAAAATAACGTATTATATCCTTGTGGGTGACGGTTACAGGTCCCCCCTCTTTTATCTGTTTTTCAAAAAGAGGTATTACCGAGCCGTTCGAGCCTAAAACATTGCCGAACCTTACGGCGACGAATTTAGTATTTTTGCTGTGCTTGCCTATGGTCTGGACTATCATTTCGCATATGCGTTTTGTCGCGCCCATTATATTCGTAGGATTAACAGCTTTATCGGTTGATATCTGGACGAATGTTTTTGCGCCGAACTCGTCTGCGCATCTGGCAAGGTTCAACGTTCCGAATACGTTGTTTTTGACAGCTTCGTTGGGGCTTGTCTCCATAAGAGGCACATGTTTATGCGCCGCGGCATGGAAGATAATTTCCGGACGATATTTTGTAAAAACATCTCTAAGTTTTACTATATCCCTTACGCTTGCTATAAGTGTTAGAAGATTTAACTCGGGATATTTTCTTTTGAGCTCCTGTTCTATATCGTAAGCGTTATTTTCGTAAATATCCAAAATAATCAGCTGCTTGGGATTATGCGTCGCAATTTGGCGGCAAAGTTCGCTTCCTATCGAGCCGCCTCCGCCCGTAACCAAAACAACCTGATTTTCTATATAACCCATTATCTCGTCAAGGTTTACTTTTACCTGGTCCCTGCCGAGAAGATCGGTAATCTGTACTTCCCTCAACGCCGAGATGCTTGCGTCGCCATTCACCAGCTGATATATACCGGGAAGAGTTTTTACCTTGCTTTTCGTCTTTTTGCAGATTTCGAAAATTCGTTTTAAATCGGACTTCTGCGCCGTCGGTATCGATACGATTATTTCATCCACGGCATATTCTTCGGCAATTCTGGGAATATCTTCTGTCGAGCCGACGATTTTTACGTCATAAATATTTTTGCCGATTTTAGACGCGTCGTCGTCTATTACGCACACGGGAAGATAATTTATTTTATCGGTAGTCTGTATTTCACGGATAAGCATTGTTCCGGCGCTGCCGCCGCCCACAATCATTACCCTTACCTTGTCCTTGTTCTTTTTTGTAAACGAGTATTTCAAGGCGTAATAAATTCTTTTTGAAAATCTGATAAGAAGTATCAATGAAAATAAAAATATGCAATATACGGAAATAAGCCTGATGTTGACTACGTCAAACAGCAACATACAGCCTAAATTTATACAGAAAATACAAAGCGTGGCGCAAAACGTTTTAAGCGTATCAAAAAGCCCGACAGATACGAAGACAATCGTGTACAGTCTGAAAACGCCCATAAAGACCAAAGCCGCGGCAACGTTTATAAGCGCCCAATAAAGCACGTCGAACGAAAACGATAACTCGCCCTGAGTAATAACCAACGCAAGTATCGTTGAAAGCGCAACGGCTGCTAAATCCATTGCGATAAGCAAAATTATTTCTTTTATCTTCGTATATTTCTTTTTCATCGCTTTCTCTGTAATTTATTATTCGACGGTTACGCTTTTTGCAAGGTTCCTCGGCTTGTCTACGTCCAAACCTTTATTTGCACTTACATAATAGCTTAAAAGTTGCAACGGGATTACGGCAAGACTTGCGGTAACAAAAGGGTCGGTATCCGGAACGGTAAAAACCACGTCGGCGGTATTACTGACTTTATCAACAAGTTTTTCCGACACCACGGCAAGAATTTTCGCGCCGCGGCTCTTCACCTCAACCATATTGCTTATTGTCTTTTCGGCAAGGTTTTCCTGAGTGATTACTCCGCAGACAAGCGTGCCTTTCTCAATAAGGCTTATCGTTCCGTGCTTCAATTCCCCTGCGGCATAAGCTTCGGAATGTATATAACTGATTTCTTTAAGCTTTAAACTTCCCTCTAAGCTCACCGCATAATCAACGCCCCTTCCTATAAAGAAAACATCGTCAGTTCCCGTCATTTTTGCGGAAAAACGCTGAATTTCTTCCTTTTTTTCCAAAAGACTCTGCACTTGAGAGGGCAGCGTTTTTATTGCATTAATAATTTGCGCAACTTCTTTACCGTTTATTACGCCTTTGACCTGCGCAATTTTGACCGCAAGAAGATACCCTGCAATAAGCTGTGACGAATAAGCTTTTGTTGTGGCAACCGAAATTTCAGGACCGGCCTTTGTATAAAATACTCTATCCGCTTCCCTTGCGATAGAAGAGCCCAAAACGTTGACTACGGCAAGCGTAGCCGCGCCGAGTCTTTTCGCCTCGCGCAGGGCGGCAAGGCTGTCCGCCGTTTCGCCTGACTGGCTAACGACTACCACAAGTTCGCCCTTGCCTAAAACAGGATTTCTGTATCTGAACTCTGACGCAATTTCAACTCTTACGGGTATTTTTGCAAGATTTTCCGTAACGTATTGCATTACAACGCCGGCATGATAAGCTGAACCGCACGCAACAACCGTTATGTGTTTTACAGCCTTGATTTCCTTATCGGTCAAACCCGTTTCCGAAAAATCAAGCTTGCCGTTTTTAAGTATATAATTCAAAGTGTCCGAAATGACGGAGGGCTGTTCGTGAATTTCTTTCATCATAAAATGTTCGAATCCGCCCCTTTCGGCAGCTTCCGCATTCCATGTTATGACGTTTAAAGATTTTTCGATTTCAACCCTGTCAACGTTGAAAAATCTTACGCTTCCGCACTTTAATTCGGCAATTTCGCAATTGTCTATATAATAAACATTATGCGTGTGTTTGAGAATAGCCGGAGCGTCGGACGCCAAAAAAGTACCGTTTTCATTCACCCCTATTATCATAGGGCTATCCTTTCGTGTAGCGTAAACCGTATCGGGACGGTCGGAAAACATAACCGCAATGGCATAAGAGCCGCACGCCCTCAAAATAAAATGCTCCATTGCTTCAAGCGCGCCGCCGTACTTTCTGTAATAATAATCTATAAGCTTTGTTGCGACTTCCGTATCGGTCTGCGAATAGAAAGTATATCCGTGCCCTATAAGCTTTTCTCTGAGTTCGGCGTAATTTTCTATTATGCCGTTATGAACGACGACAGTATTTCCGCCGTCGCTAAGATGAGGGTGGGCATTTACTTCCGTCGGCTCGCCGTGCGTAGCCCAACGCGTGTGTCCAATACCGCAATTGCCTTTTAAGGTTTTACAAGCTTTAACTTCCTTTATAAGGTTTTCAAGCTTTCCCTCTGTTTTTATTATATTTATTTCGCCGCCGCCCTGTCTTACGGCTATGCCTGCCGAATCGTAACCTCTGTATTCCAACTTTTTAAGTCCGTCCAGAAGCACGTCGGAAGCTTCGGCGTTGCCTATATATCCAACTATTCCGCACATAATTTCAGTCGGTCAATCAACCGCATATCCTTTCATTTTGATTACCGCGACAACCTTTTCGGCATATTCTTTGCAAAGCTTGTCCGTTTCCGCTTCCACCATAACCCTTACAAGCGGTTCGGTGCCGGACTCTCTTACAAGAATTCTTCCGTTATCGCCAAGGGCTTTTTCAACTTCTTTTTTGACCGCAACAACGTCTTTATCATCTCTTGCCGCTATCTTGTCGCTGACTTTTACGTTTATCAAAAGCTGAGGATAAGTTTTCACCGGTTCGGCGAGTTTGGAAAGCGGAAGCTTTTTTGCGAGCATAACTTCCATAATTTTGAGGCTGGTCAGTATTCCGTCGCCGGTTGTGGCATATTTAGAAAAAATAATATGCCCCGACTGTTCGCCCCCGAGCCTGTGACCGTGTTCCGACATATATTCGTAAACGTATTTATCGCCGACCGCAGTTTTTGCATAATCTATCCCTGCCGCGTCAAACGCCTTGAAAAGCCCCAAATTTGACATAACGGTAGCCACAACCGTGTTGCTGACGAGTTTACCGCGTTCTTTCATATACAATCCGTAGATGTAAAGAATATGGTCGCCTGTGATTATATTTCCTTTTTCGTCCACGCAAAGGCATCTGTCTGCATCGCCATCGTAAGCGAACCCCACGTCAAGCCCGTTATCCAAAACGAATTTACGGAGGTTTTCTATATGGGTAGAACCTGCTTTTTCGTTTATATTGAACCCGTCGGGTTTTGCGTTTATGACGTACGAGGTCGCGCCCAAAGCGTCAAAAACTGCTTTTGCAATATTCCAAGAACATCCGTTGGCGCAGTCAAGCCCGACTTTCTTGCCCCTGAAAGAATACATACCGAGCGAAATCAAATAACCGATATAGCGGTTTCTGCCCGAAGCGTAATCGACCGTCTGCCCGATTTTTTCGCGAGTTGCATAAGGCAGTTCGGCAATTTTTTCACCAAACGCTTCAAGGTTACCGTCTAAATAGCTCTCAATCAAAGCTATAGTATTTTCATCCATCTTTTCGCCGTGCGAATTGATGAGCTTGATTCCGTTGTCATAGTAAGGATTATGGCTTGCGGAAATCATAATTCCGCAGTCGAACCCGTCTACTCTTGTAATGTAAGCAACAGAGGGCGTAGTAGTAACGTGCAACATATACGCATCGGCGCCGGATGCAGTAAGCCCCGAGATAATCGTATATTCGAACATATAACTCGACCGGCGCGTATCCTTGCCGATTACTACGCGCGGAGGGGTTGTATCGCCGTTGCGGCGTTTCAGTTCGCCGAAATACCAACCCAAAAATCTGCCCACGCGATAAGCGTGTTCAGCCGTCAGAGTTTTACCCGCTTCTCCGCGGAACCCGTCTGTTCCGAAATATCTTCCCATTCTTCTCTCTATTTTCTTTTAGCTATTTCTTTTGAATTTTTGTATATACTGTCGGCAGGCACCGCTCCCCTGACTGAAGAAAGAGGATACACCGAGGAATTTCTTCCCAAAACCGTACCCGGATTTAAAACACTGTTACAGCCGACTTCCGCAAAATCGCCAATCATGGCGCCGACCTTTTTAAGATTTGTCGCATAGACTTCTTTTCCGCATTTAACTGAAACCAATGACTTATCAGACTTTACGTTCGAAGTTATCGCGCCTGCCCCCATATGGGATTTATATCCCAAAATACTGTCGCCGACGTAATTGTAGTGAGGAACCTGCACACCGTCGAATAAAATTGCGTTTTTTAGTTCGGTGGAATTTCCGACTACGCAGTTTTCGCCGACAAGCGCGCTGCCTCTTATAAAAGCGCAATGACGGACTTCCGTGTTTTTATCTATTATGCACGGTCCCGACACCTGAGCGGACGGAGCTATCTTAGCCGAAACATGAGCCCATACCGAAGGAGAAATTTCCCTAAATTCGCTACTGTCGAGTTTTTTGCCGAGTTCGATTATAAAATCGGAAAGTCCGGACAAAGCTTCCCACGGGAAAGTATAATTTTTCAAATAGCTTTCAGCCTTAGTATGCGCCAAATCGTAAAGATTGCAAATCTTAATCATATTTCCGTTTGCACGATTTTACAAAATTTTCCATATTTCGACAATGGAAAAATGCGTGCATAGCATAGTTATTATACTATCGCGCAGTGAAAAATGCAAGCAATACGCTAAACTATAATATATAAATTAAAAAAATGAGTTTAGAAACTTAATTGAAAAATTGAACCGTTTTAAAATAAAAACACGCTGAAAATCCGTCTTTTTACAATTTTA
>RYWC01000018.1 GCA_003979335.1 Clostridia bacterium | reverse complement strand
AAAAAGCAATTTGTGTAATATATTTTTCCACTTCTTCTTCGGTCATTCCAATACCGTTATCCTCAACGGTCAAAGTTTTGGCTTTTTTATCAACCGCAATTTTGATACAATATTCGCCGCCGTCTTCCTGCGCTTCACCCATCCCTACAAGTTTTTTAAATTTTGTGATAGCGTCTACGCCGTTCGCTACAATCTCGCGCAAAAAAATGTCTTTATCAGAATAAAGCCATTTTTTAATTATCGGCATCATATTTTCGCTTGAAATTTTAATATTTCCTTCTCTTTTCATAAGTGCCTCCTTTTTCAAACATTTTATTATAAACACTGATTTATAATTTTAAACGGTTTTACTGCATAAAAAAACTCCGCTGTACAGCGGAGTTTTAAATTAACCTTATTTATTCTTTTTTGCGCTTGCAAGAAGGTCTGCGATAGACGTTCCACCTATGCTGCCTTCGTTCCATGTTGAAAGCTCGTCAGACTCAAAAGCTCTTCTGGGAGCGCGGCTCTTTTTATGGTTATCTTCGCCGTTGTCGTCGTTTCTGGGCTTTCTTCTTTCGCCTTCGGGAAGAAGCGCCTTTATGGAAAGGTTCATCTTTCTCGCTTCGGTATCAAGGGCTATAATTTTGGCGTCAATTTCGTCACCTACGTTAAGCACCGTCGAAGGAGTTTCGATTCTTTCATGTGTAATCTGGGAAACATGAACAAGTCCGTCTATTCCCTTTTCAACCTCAACGAATACGCCGAAAGGCACAATTCTTACAACTTTGCCGTGAATTACGTCGCCTATGTTGTATTTACCGTCAGCCAAATCCCAAGGCTGGGGCTGAAGCTGTTTATAACCGATTGAAACTTTCTTGTGTTCGTGGTCGATTTTAAGAACGATAAATTCGTAAACTTTACCGATTTCCAGAACATCGGTCACATTTTCCGCACCAGTCCAGCTGAGGTCGGAAATATGAGCAAGGCAGTCAAAACCGTTTACGGACACAAACGCGCCGAAACCGGTCGCCCTTTCAACTTTGCCTTCAACAATGTCGCCGACTGCAATATTTGCAAAAAATTCTTCTTCTTTCGCAAATTTTGCTGCGTCTCTCGCATCGCGCTCTTCCTGAAGAATTACCCTTTGCGAAGCGATAATTTCTTTCTTACCGCCGTTTTTCTTAATTTCTATAGCGCGAAGTCTTAAATTCTTACCTTCGTATTTAGCAAGGTCTTTTACAAAACCAGGGCGAATTTCCTTAGCCGGAACAAAAACAGAATAGGTACCGAACTGAGCAACCAAACCGCCTTTATTAGAACCCGTGCAGACAACGGTAAATTCTTTGCCGCCCTCTATTTCGGCGCCCAAAGCTTCCTCCTGCTGTAAGGTCTTTATCATTTTTTGGGACAATTTAAGCGGATTGAGCCCAACGACAAGCAAATCGATTGTATCGCCGATTTTAGCAAGATACTCGTTTGCGTCATAATTTTCGCAGTCGAGCTCGTCCTTGCTTAACGCAACCTCTTTTTTCGCGCTGGGAAGAAGAACTTCAAGTCCTTCGTTAGTCGCCTGCGAAATAGTTGCGTGAACAATCTGCCCCTTCTTATATTTCGATTCGCTGTCCATTTTAGCAACAACCTCGTCCATGGGGTTAATTGCCTTGACTTCTGTGTTTTCTGCCATCTTTAAAAGAACCTCCCGGGTTTGCTCATTCGGAGTTGACGCCCCGGAAACAATACCTATACTTTTAAAATTTTTAATTTTTGTAATATCTAAACTTTCCGCTGAGGAAAGCCTGAAAACGTTTTTGCAATATTGACGGGCTATTTCATACAATTTGTTTGTATTAGAACTGTTCAGACCGCCGACGACAATAATCGCGTCACACTGTTTGGCAAGGTTTTCAACTTCGTTTTGCCGTTCTATAGTAGTATAACAAATCGTCTTGAAAACAGCAACTGTTTTTTCACTGGCTTTTTTAATATTTTTTATAATTTTTTCAAAATTCTGCGCCGAAAAGGTAGTCTGACACACAACGCAAAGGTCTTTTTCTGTTATTTCTTCCGTAATTTGAACAGGCGAATTGATTACCGACGCTTCATTATTGCACCAACCCAAAAGCCCGACGACTTCGGGATGGTCATACTCCCCGACAATTACGATATGTTTACCCAAGGCAAACTGCTCTTTTACTATCTTCTGTGTTCGCCTTACAAAGCCGCAAGTACAGTCCACGACTTTTATTTTTCTTTCACGGCATAACCCGTAATAGCTTTCCGGCACGCCGTGGGAACGGAAAACCACAGTTGCTCCGTCAGGTACTTCGTCAAGACTCTCAACCGTTTTCAGTCCTTTATCGGCAATGGCCTTTACAACATCGGGGTTGTGAATTATTTCACCCAAAACATAAGCGTTTTCAGGGTCAAGACTCATCGCGGTATCCACTGCGTTTTTTACGCCCTTGCAAAATCCGCTGTTTTCTGCCATAATCACTTGCATTTCTTCTTTTTCGTCAAATCCTCATTAAGCTTAAAATAGCATTCTTCAAGTTTATGCCTCAATATTAAATCAGCGGCGTCAAAATCTTCCTGAGAAAGTTTTTTATCGTAAAATTCTGTAAATTCAAAAGGTTCGCCGTAATAAATATGCATAGCCCTGAAAAATCTCATCTTCTTTATTTGAACCATAGGGATTACAGGGGTTTTTGTCTTGATGGCAAGCGCCGCCGCGCCGCTTTTAAAGGGCAAAAACATTTCTTGCGTCTTGTTGCGTGTTCCTTCGGGAAAAATACAGACGACCGACCCTTCTTTGAGATATTTTATTGCCTGCATAATCGCCCTGACGTCTGTTCCGTCCCGACTTACGGGGATACATTCGCTTTTCTTAGTAAACCATTTCATAAACCCTTTTTTAAATAGTTCTTTCTTTGCCATAAAATGAACGGGCTTATCGGTAATTAAAATAGATGGAATGACGTCTAGTACGCTTCTGTGGTTGCCGACGATAATATATGAACGGTCGTTATACTTTTTTAAAGTGCCGTGTGGTCTGAACGGCAGAAGAAACCATGCCCAAGATTTATAAAAACGGCGCAAAAATCTGAACCATTTTTCAACTTTGCTTAATTTTTTTCTGCCTCTTTTCGTTGTTTTAACCTCGGTTTCAACGCAAGATTCGCCAATTTTTTTATCGGACATTATATTTTTTCCTGAATTTTTTTTGAAATGTACGAAACTACTTCCGCAATATTCATATTGGTAGAATCAACTAAAACCGCGTCTGTCGCTTGTTTTAACGGCGCAATTTTTCTTGTAGCATCCTGCTTGTCGCGCAGAATTACGTCAGCCAATACTTCTTTAAAATCTGAATTGTAACCTTTCAACGCGTTTTCAGCCGCCCGTCTTTGCGCGCGCACTTCGGGCGCCGCAGTTAAAAAGAACTTGAATTTCGCATTCGGTAAAACATTCGTGCCAATGTCCCTGCCGTCAAGAATACAGGAAGTTTTTTCAGCTATACTTCGCTGAAGCTCAACCATTTTCTCTCTTACGCAAGCGATTGCCGAAACCGTAGACGACGCCATAGAAACTTCGGGTTTTCTGATTTCTTCCGAAACGTTTACCCCGTCCAAAAAAGTAATCTGCTCGCCGTTTTCATACTTTACCGTCAAGTCTATTTCCGAAATAATTCTTTCTACAGCTTTATCATTATATATATCCGCTTTTTCTTTCAGGCATTTAAGCGCGCACGCCCTGTACATAGCGCCCGTATCCAAACAGAGAATATCGAATTTTTTTGCAATAAGTTTTGAAACCGTGCTCTTTCCGCTACCGGCAGGACCGTCCAAAGCAATATTAATAACCTGCGTCAAATCTTTCCTTAGTTTTACGGCTTCTTTCAGATAAACGTGTTCGGGATTATCAACGTTTTCCGCAAGAACCATAACCCTGATACATCTTTTTAATGAACCGCTTATTTCAGGTTCAAGCGAAGAAAAAAGCGGCACGTTGAAAAAACCTGATTCCCTTGCTGCTTTTGCGGGATAAAAAGAACGTATATCAGCCGTACTTGAAAATAAAATACAGATTATATCCCCTTCATTTAAACAGTTACGAACCTTTATTTCGTTCAAAAGACAGCTAACGCTATCCCTGATTTCTTCGGGAGTATCAAATTTTAAAGTTGTCGCGCCCCTGATTGCTTTCATAATTAATCCTTTATTGAATTTCCTGCGGCATATCCCGTAGAAAAAGCTATTTGTAAATTATAACCGCCTGTAAAAGCGTCTAAATCGAGAACTTCTCCACAAAAATAAAGACCCTTTACTAATTTGCTTTCCATAGTTTTAGGGTTTATTTCTTTTACATCTATTCCACCGCAGGTGATTATAGCCTCGGAAAAACCTCTTAAAGACGCAACCATCATATCAAAATTTTTAACGGTTGTCAATAAAGCCCGTCTTTGAGTTTTTGTGACCGAATTAACCTGTACATCACGCCCGATTCCGCTTCTTTTAAGAATTTCGGGAATAACCGCAACAGGCAACAGCTCTTTCAAACAATTGTACAATGATTTGTTTTTTAAGCTTTCAAAATCACGCAACAGTCTTTTATCCAACTGCTCGTCAGACAAAGCAGGCTTAAAGTCTATTGAAAGTTTAACATTTTTTAAATCTGTTTTATTTATCAGACTTGAAGAAGATAAAACGACTGGACCGGATACACCGTAATGCGTAAAAAGCATTTCTCCGAAAAACTTTTTAACAATCTTTGCGCCTGAAAACACCGAAAGCTTGATATTTTTTAAACTCAAACCCTGTAAATCCTTAAAAAAATCGCCTTTCAGATTAATGCCGCAAAGTCCGGGCCTTAAATCTATTACTTTATGCCCGACCGATTTAGCAAAATTATAGCCGTCACCTGTTGAACCCGTCGTCGGATAGCTTATTCCACCCGTACTTACAATAACGAAATCAAAGCCGTAATGTTCTCTTGAAGTGATTATGTCAAACATAGTACTATGTAAGACCTTAATTTCCTCAACCGTTTCACAAAATTTGAAGCTGACACCGGCGTTTTTACAATAATTTTCAAGACATTTGGTTACGTCGCTGGCTTTATCGCTTACAGGAAAATATCTTCCGCCTCTTTCCAATTTCAGCTTTAAACCGCCGTTTTCAAAAAAATTTACGCATTTTGACGGAGGAAAAGCATAAATTGCACCCGTAAGAAATTTCGGATTCGAAACAACGTTTTCCAAAAATTCTTCAGGTTGACAGTCGTGCGTAACGTTACATCTTCCCTTGCCTGTAATATATATTTTTTTACCGCATTTTTCGTTTTTTTCAAACAACGTGACGGCATTTCCGTTTATAGCGGCGGAATACGCAGCCATAAGCCCTGCCGCGCCCCCTCCGATTACTGCAACTTTTTTCATATATAAACCTACGGCGTGAACCATTTAAGCTCACGCCGTCCATTTTCTTATACGGGATAAACTTTATCGGGATTAGAAGCCATATCGCTGTCAACTCCCGTTTCTTTTGCCTTGCGCCACTTAAAGAAGTTTGTCGCTACTTCGGGGAACAACGCATAAGACAATACGTCTTCTTCCTGCTTATAAAAGCCTGCTTCTTTAACTTTTTCCGTCAAAGATTGCATTTCGTTTTCAATCAGGTCGGCAGGACGGCATGTTATAACTTCCTCACCGTCCTTTTGGCACATTTTAACAACTTCAGGATTTTTTTCGCCCAAAACCGCTCCGTATCTTCCTAAAATCAAATCTTTGAACTGCGCAGTTATAGTTTTATATCTGCCGAGAAGAACATTCCAAACCGCCTGCGTGCCGACAATCTGGCTCGAAGGTGTTACAAGCGGAGGATAACCACAGTCTTTTCTTACCTTAGGAACTTCGGCAAGACATTCTGTCAGCTTATCCTCTTTACCCGCCTGTTTCAATTGGTTCATAAGGTTAGAAAGCATTCCTCCCGGAACCTGATATAATAATGTATTTATATCTACACGTCTTACTTTAGGATTAAGGAAGCCGTCTTTTTCAAGCCTTTCGGCAACCTTGTTAAAATGTGTGACGGCAGGCAACAGCTTTTCTATTTCTATGCCTGTATCGTATTGCGTGCCTTTAAGGGTGGCAACAAGCGGCTCTGTCGCAGGGTTGGAAGTTCCGTTTCCCAAAGGCGAAAGTGCGCAATCAACTATATCCACTCCTGCCTGAATTGCCATCAGATATATCATATCGCCGGTACCGGTCGTATTATGAGTATGCAAATGGACTTTTGTTTCCGGACGGAGTTTTGCTTTAAGTTCTTTGACAAGCTCGTACGCAGTAAACGGCAACAAAAGGTTAGCCATATCTTTTATACAGATATTTTCTGCGCCCATATCTTCAAACTGTTTAGCAAGCTTAACAAAATATTCGGTGGTATGCACGGGACTTGTAGTGTACGAAATCGCGCATTCGCAAACACATTTGCCGCCTTTACCGTATTTTTTTATAGCTTTTACGCTGGCTTCAAGGTTTCGTGGGTCGTTTAAAGCATCAAACAACCTGACAACGCCTACTCCGTTTTCTATCGATTTCTCAATAAATTTTTCAACAACGTCATCGGCATAATGTCTGTATCCTAAAAGATTCTGCCCCCTTAAAAGCATCTGTATAGGAGTCTTTTTGAGATATTTTTTAAGATTTCTCAACCTATCCCAAGGGTCTTCGTTCAAAAATCTGAGACAACTGTCAAAAGTTGCCCCACCCCACGCTTCAAGCGAATAATAGCCTGCTTCGTCCAAAAGCGCGAGCATAGGCTCCATTTCTTCAAACTTCATACGGGTTGCGGCGTGCGACTGGTGCGCGTCGCGCAAAATCGTATCGGTAATTAAAACTTTTTTATTTTCCATAATCAGACCTCAAATTTAACCGAAACAAGCAAGCAAAACGCCTGCGGCAATAGCCGAACCGATAACGCCTGCAACATTGGGCCCCATTGCGTGCATCAACAAATGATTTTGGGGGTCGTATTTCCGCCCCATATCCTCTGAAATCCGCGCCGCCATAGGTACCGCTGAAACGCCTGCAGAACCGATTAAGGGATTAATTTTTCCCTTAGTCACATGGCACATAACTTTGGCTACAAGCAAACCGCCGACAGTGCCGAGAATGAATGCAAACAAACCTATACCTATAATAAGCAGAGTGCTCAAACTTAAAAACAGTTCGCCTTTTGCTTTACATCCCACGGCTACACCGAGGAATATAGTTATCGTATTCATAAGCCCGTTCTGCGCCTGCGTAGAAAGCCTGTCAACAACGCCCGATTCTTTGAAAAGGTTGCCGAGCATCAACATACCCAAAAGCGTTATACTATCCGGTAGAATTAACCCAACAACAAGCGTAACGATTATCGGGAAAAGAATTTTTTCGAGCTTGCTGACCTGACGTAGCGGCTTCATTCTGATAGCTCGCTCTTTTTTTGTTGTCAAAGCCCTCATTAACGGTTTTTGAATTATAGGTATCAAAGCCATATACGAATATGCCGCAACGGCAATTGCCGGCACCAAATCCGATGAAAGCTTAGATGTTACCATAATTGCCGTGGGTCCGTCAGCGCCGCCTATTATTGCAATCGATGCAGCTGCTGCAGCCGAAAAACCCAAAGCAGAAGCCAAAATAAAGGCGATAAAAATACCGAATTGAGCGCCTGCGCCTATCAACATACTTTTAGGATTGGCAATCAACGGTCCGAAATCGGTCATTGCGCCTATCCCTAAGAAAATAAGCGGAGGATAAATAACTTTGTCTACGCCGAAGTAAAGATACCACAAAAGCCCTCTCGTTACAGGCTCTACCGCGTCATAATCGTTATTGCCCTCAGGATGAACGCCCCATAATACCTTTTCAGCGCCGGGAATGTTTATCAAAAACATACCAAACGCTATCGGAAGAAGTAGCATCGGCTCAAATTTTCTGACTATTGCAAGATACATCAGCACAAACGAAATCAAAATCATAACATAGTTCTGCCAGTGAGTACCCTGAGCAAACCCCATTGATTCGTAAAGATTGCCGAATATATCCGCAAAGTCTACTGCAAGTAAACTTTGCTGCATATTTCCTCCGTTAACCGATTACTGCAAGAACGGCGTTTGTATCAACATTTGCGCCTTTTGCAACGCTTAACGTGACTTTACCGTCGCAGGGAGAAGTAATTTCATTATCCATTTTCATTGCTTCAAGAACAATTATAGGCTGGTCCTTTTTGACCGTAGCGCCGTCCTCGACCAAAATATTCTTTATCAAACCGGAAAAAGGCGATAAAACCTTTTCGCCTTTTGCAGAAACCGCCTTAGGCGCAAGGGTTGCTTTGGTCGCCTCCGCAACAGGTGCAAAAGTTACGGGGCTGTCGCTTTCGCCAACTTCCTCAACTCCTACAGAATAATTTTTTCCGTCGATTGTAACGATAAAGTTACGCATAATTTTTCTCCTTTATACTCTCTTTATTCTTTTAACTTTAAATTCGCACTTGGGTTTTTCCTGACAGTAATACGCCATAACAGCAGCTATTATCGCCGCTTTAACTTCATCGGGAATTTCTTCGTCTTCGTTGACATTCTCAGTCTGGATGTCTGACGCATGTTTATTCTTCTTTGAGCGTATTTTACCTAAAAACGCCAGATTATCTGTTTTTCTCATAACAAGACCTATCAGCCAGATTATGAAAATAATCAGAATAATTCCCAAAAAAACTATTGAAAACCCGATTAAAGCGTAAATACACGCTTCGCCGAAACCAAGGCTTCCCTCTTGGTTCATTAAAGACATTAAATTATTTAACATAAATCCCTCACTTCAAAAGCATTTGCAAAGACGCTGTGAGATACTGCTTTACAAACGACGGCTGAATGATATTGTCAATATATCCGCCCTGCGCGGCGTTAATAGGGTCTGAATTCTCATCCGCATATTTTGTGGCAAGCTTTTCAACGTCAGCCGCCTTATCGTCCGAAAATTCTATCTGTGCGCCCTGCTCGCTGTCAAAAAGCGCAATTTTTGCATTCGCAAAAGCATAACTGCAATCATAACCCATAGATTTTGCGGCAAAAACTGTATATCCAAGCCCTATCGCCTTACCGTAGACAACGGAGATTTTTGCTGAATCAATAAAATTGAGTACGCAGAGATAATCTGCAATTTCTTTTAAGACCAAGCTGTCGTTAGCCGCGCTGTCGCACTTGATTCCTTTTGTATTTACAAAAACAACGAAAGGCAGTTCTGTATCGCTTGCAAGAACAGCAAAATCTCTTATTTTTCTTACGTTTTCAGCGGTAAGTTCAACGCCTTCTGTACTATCAAAAACTACGCAGAACAAAGATATGCCGCCCACTCTTGCCAAATAGCATTTAACTTCGGGGCAAAAACCTGCGCCGAGCTCAATCTCGCTACCTTTGTCAAAAACGCTTAAAATGTTTTTTGCGTCCGGCTTTTTATCCAAAGCAGTCAGCGCTGTGTTCATTTCGCTGCTGTCCTTTATACGGGTTTTAAGTAAATCGTTAATGCAAACAATTGACTTTTTCACTTCTTCAAGACTTTTAACCGTAAACTTAGCCAACTGTGCGTTTTTAAGAGCTTGTGCGCCGCCAATTTCGAATTTTGAAAGATTTTTACCTGATTTTGCCGAAATTACAAGGGGGCTGTTTGCGCACAGCACGCTTTTTTTATCAATAAAATAGGTGAAATCGCAAATACCTGAAAGTATAGAAATCTGACCGTAAACTTCGCCGTTTATTATAAGATATTGCTGAACATAGCCCTTAATTTCAGTAGCTTGCATTAGAAGCTTTGCAAGCCCTTCCAAAACGTTTACGCCCTCTCCTATCTGAACGCCTTTTGAAGACAGAAGCCAAATTACAGGCGTTTCCGTCTTTTTTGCCTGATTGAGACATTTTTCTATTTTTTCGCAATTTGCTTTGCTGACGCCGCCGCCGAGAACCGCCGGATTCTGCGCAACAATATAAAAAGGATAGTCGCTAATCGTCGCAAACCCCGTTACCACGCCTTCTCCCTCGGCGGTTTCGCCGTAAAACTCATTTTTGGAGAAGCTGAATGAAGAGAGTTCGACGAAACTATCCTCGTCGATAAGCGTATTAATGTCCGCCCTTATGCCCTTGCCTGCGTCAAGAAGCTGTTTTCTGCGCTTTTGCAATAAGCTGATTTTGTCCATATGACACTCCCGAAATCAAAATTCCTACTAATACATTCTAACATAAATAATTGCAAATGCAAACTAAATAAGAT
>RYWC01000017.1 GCA_003979335.1 Clostridia bacterium | reverse complement strand
ACATAAATTTATGCGTTTGTCAAAACATTATTTCAAAGTTTTTTAAAATTGTGGCTTGTATTTAAAAAAGGCTGCGGAACCGTTTTAAAAGGTTCCGCAGCCTTTAATCTTTAATTATTTTCAATTGCCCTAATTACTTTTTGGGCTTTTGGGTTTTGTCAGCCGCAGGCTTAACTGTTTTGTCCGCAGGTTTAGCCGTGTGTTTTACCGTTGACGACTGCTGCGCAGGTTTTACGGTTGCGGTCTTTGTAGCGGATTTAGTCTGCGTTTCAGTAGCTGCCGTCTTGGGCGCCGCTGTCTTTGCAACAGGTTTTGCCGCCGCAGGTTTCACCGTTGACGACTGCTGCGCAGGTTTTGCAGGCGCAGGCTTTGCCGAAGCGGAAACGGGCTCCGTCTTCTTTGCCTGTTCCTTGTCTTTTTCTATCTCGTCAGTACCGGCTTTACCGTCATTTTTGTTTTTAACAGGCTTTTCTTTCTTGGGCTTGTTTTCTCTTTCGTCAAGCTTTTTCATAAAGCGGTTGCCGAATACCAATCTGCGGAACTTGGGAACGAATACAAGCACCGCTAACACCGCTATTACTGCGGCAAACAAAATTACAAATACGACAAGCGCAATCGTAAGCGCGTTTTCTTTATATATGTTAGCCGCATTTACAAGATTTGCCGAATAAGGTATACCGAGAACGTTAATCATAACTTTTTCCGACGAGGTAGTGATAATCTCTACCGTGTGCTCCTTGTTTTCTAAATTTTCTTTATTGAATACGAGTTTTCGCGATTCTTCCGACGCGCTGTTTAAATTTATCGAACCGGCTTTTTTGCCGTCCAGATAAATATCCGCCGTACCGTAGCCGCTTCCCGTAGCCGCGTAAAGAGATATCCCTTCACCCTCGAATTTAATTACGAGTTTTTCGTTTTTCTTTTCGGTAATCAGATAACCGTTAGGTTCGGTGTCAATCTTGGAAGAATTCTTCCAGCCGTCCGTGGCGAAGAACTTATTGCTTGTAGGCGGAATTACCTGCTGGGTGGTTGTTTCGATTCCTGCGTCTATTTCCGCAAGTACCGAGAACTGTCTGCCGCCCGAAGAGCCCGAAGTTCCTTTTACAAGAAGCCTGAGATATCTGCCCGACTCTTCGGCAAACTTGACTGTTAAAACGTTTTTAACGTAATTGGACCTGTCGCCCGTAGCAATTGTCCGCCAACCGCCGTCCGCCGAGTCCGAAATCTGCAACTCGAAATCCGTAATATAAGAATTGGCGTGGTTTCTCGTAGTTACAGCAAAATAATTGAACTGCTGGGATTTAGAGGTATCTATTATAAATTCGTGAGGATGCTCGGGAGAAATCTTTTCACAATTGGGATAGTCTTTGTTATATTCGCCCCCATATGAAGTGTGCAGATAAGTTCCTGCCTGCCCGTCTATCAGCCATGTCCATTTATCTACGCGCGCGTCTTCGATTTCTATTGTCTGACCGTATGTGGGACTGTCTTTGTTTTCGTCTACCTGATACTGTTTTTCGTATCTGCCGCCGTGAACGTTTTCGGGCGCTTTTATAACCGTCCATTCGGTTTTATCCGTTCCGGATACGGAAAGCTTAATGCTGTCCTTTTTAGAAACTATAAACTGAGGTTCGTATACATAGGTTTCAACGGTACTCCCGAGAGGAAAATCTGGATGGAAAGCGTCTGCGTCGGCAATCGCCGCATAATTTTCTTCATCCGAATACTTAATACCGGGCACCGCGGAACCGCCTCCGCCTGCGTTTACATTAAATATTTTCATTGCGTAGAACTTGCCCTGTTCTACAGTGCGCGTCACGCCGTAATCATTGAACGAAGTTGTGTAACTCGGTATAGATATAATCTCTTCCAGCGTATCGAAGCTTTCGCCGAAATAAATTTTACCCCAGTCGTCCATTTTTGAGGAAAACGAAACTTCGCCTGATTTGGGCGCCCTCCAATAGAATTCGGAAACGCGCACATCCTTTTTACCTTTTTCAGAATTATAAGTAGGTATATAAGCATGAGAATTTCCGATAACGCTATCGGGCTGTTTTCCGCTGACATCCGCCATTACTTCGTCCAGATTTTTACCCTGTACGTCGTTGTATGCAGTAATTCTTGTTCCGTTATACGAAATTCTTAAATAAACTGAAAGTCTGTGAATAATTCCGTCCGAAAGTCTGACATCGTAAGTAAACGTATCGGAAACGCCGGTATATTCTTTATTGAACGAATATGACCACTTTCCGTTGCCGAGGTCGGTAAGTTTACCGTGTTCGGGCTGGTTTACAGACACAATTTCAAAACCTTTGGTTCCCGCCGTTTTATCGTCCAAGGTACTTATTGTTTTTTCAAGCAAATCAAATGTTATATCTTCGCCGAATGCTACCTTATAGTCGCCCGACGTTTTAACTCCGTCTATACCGCCCGCATAAAAACTTGAAACCACCTCGTAATCGGGCAAAGCGTCCATTTCGGCGCGTTGCTCCGCGGTAAACATTTCGTCAGTTATGTTTGCGCAATAGAAAGTGTTGAAATACTTACGGAAATCCATTCCGTAAACTTTCGAACAACGGTATGTGAAATCAGAACGCTTATTTCCTTTGGTTCCTTCCGCCACATATGACGCGGCGTCCTTGTATGTATAAAGAAGTTCGTAGAATTTTTCCGCGCCGAAAGAATGCATTATATTGGCATACATTCCGAGGCATTGGAAATACCCGTAGCTGCCGTCGTCGAAGTCGCCCGTTTTGCCTTTGAAACTGAGCGTTTCGGAAAGAACGTTGTAAGGATTTGCGTAAGCGCCGTGTTCAGCCCCTCCGCCGTTCCTTATGGTTGTGCCGACGTCACAGAACATTATATACGAAAGAAGTATAAGCGCATTGTTCCTAACTTCTCCTTCTCTGCCCGTCGCAAAGCCCCAAACCGTTCCGTAAGAAGTAGCATGGGTATGACCTATTTCATGCAGCGTACCCCAAGTTCCGCGTGCAAGCAAGCCCCTGTAATTCATCGCGTCGTTAAACCAACTTGTCGGTTGGGCAAAAGAATAATTACCGAGCGCAACCGCCGCGCCTGCCGGAACGTGCCAGTCAAACATTATCTTGTTAAAGCGGTTATAAGTTCCGCCGGTGAAAGATTCGTTTACTGAAAGGAACGAATGCCAAAGCATTGCAAGCTTATCTATTTCTTCCTTTTTTACCTGGCGCATATACTGCGCAGTGCCCATTTCACCCGTATAGCCGATTAACTGACCGTTTTCCGTGTCGAGAACGGCAATGACGCCGGGCGCCTGACGCAGATATTGGTCGAAATATTCGGGAGTTGTTACGCCTAATATGTAGTGCGGAGTTTCAACAGCGCCCGTAATTGTCGTTTTAACCCTTGAATAGCAGTTGCCCATACTTATATGCAGAGCTCCGCCGAACGAAGTGCCGATTGTATACGTTTTATTTTCAGTAAGCGTGAAATCGCTGATTACCCAAGGCGCGCGGTTGTTCTGTTTTACGCCCCATTGGCTTTGGCTTGTAACGCTGCCTTCTGTCATCTTATTGTTTGCTACAAGCACGTCCGCCTTGGTAAAGTATGCGTCAAGCGAATGTGTGGTAACTTTATTTAATCCGCCTGTAATGGAGTTGAAAACGGAATCGCTTACGCCGCCGCGCCAGGCAAGAGAGTTCTGATAACCCGTTTGAACAACTATTCTTTCGCCCGGTTTAAGCCCTTCAACTTTAATAGTTATTGCTTCGCCTGCAGGCAGATAAAGCCCTGTGAAGTGAGGAGAACGGTAAAGAGGGTCCAAAGTTATTTCCTTTTCTACCGCGTTATCGGTACCGAGAACCTCGCCGTACTGCGCGTCCGCAGAAGGGTGCTTTTTAAGCCAGTTTTTAAATGTCTGGTCAACCCCTGCGTTATCGCTTGCTGTGTTCGCAGAAAAGCGCGCGGCGTCAGCCGCAAGATGCTGCCCCTGCGTCATCAACATATATTTATAAAATGCGCCGTTTGACGAATCGACCGCCGCACCGCTCATATTGCCGTCGGTAAAAGCGTTTACGCCCGTGCAGGTATGAGAAGGCGAAGGGTAATCGGTAAATGTGATGTTTGCAGTCTTCAAATTGTCTGTCGTCTGCGTTTTACCGTATACCGCGTCGATTGTTTTAGCTTCCTCATTGTAGACAAGAGAAAAATCGTCCGTTAAAATTTCCGCTTCGGCGCGCGGAAGATTGCGCTTTGTTACGTTCATAACGTCCGAACGAACAGTCACCTGAACGTCGGAAAGATTTTCGTAATCATACTTTTTAAGCGCAAACTTCTCCTCAGTGGGGATATTGAGCTCGGGAATGGTGAAAAGATTTAAACTTGTCTGGCAAGCCGATGCGAAGACCGCCGTAACAGTGGTTGCGGCTATCGCAAGGCACATTAAAAACTTTTTCGCTCTGTTCTTTTTCAAGCTGTTTCTCCTTATTACAAAATATATTATTTTAAATATCCTAAATACATTAACAGAAATTTCTGTCGCCGTCAATCTTTAAAACGCGTAAAAACATAAGGATAAAATTTATTTTTCAAAGTATACCCCCATATATCTTCGATTTAACGGGGGAACTGAACTTTTATATAATCACTTTTCGTTGAAAAAATGTTTTACGCCGTTCTTGTCTTTATATGCGATTATGGTTGAAAGATTGACGTTTTCTACGCTTTTGAAAATATTCTGCGCAACGCCCTCATCCTCGCTTTCAAGCGCGCGGATGAGCTTTTTAACTTTTTTTCTCTTACCTTCGTCATCGTAAGTTCCGTCGGTAAATTTGCATGCGCAGTTTAAAAAACTGAGTCCGCAATAATCTCTCCACGCGACTATGTCGTCTTCCCTTATAAGATACATAGGGCGGATTAACTTCATTCCCTTAAAATTCGTACTGTCGATAAGGGGCATCATTGTCTGCACCTGTCCGCCGTAAAGCATACCCATTAAAATTGTTTCTATCACATCGTCGTAATGATGCCCCAGTGCAATTTTATTACAGCCCAAACTTTGAGCTTGCGCATACAGATGTCCGCGCCTCATCCTTGCACATATATAACATGGCGATTTTTCGATATGGGTCACATTCTCAAAAATTTCGCTTTCAAAAACGGTTATAGGCACTTTGAGTTTTTCAGCGTTTTCTTCTATTTTTCTACGGTTTTCGGGGCTGTAACCGGGGTCCATGACCAAAAAAACAGTTTCGAAAGGAAATTTATGATGCTTTCCCAATTCCTGAAAAAGTTTTGCCATAAGCATTGAATCTTTTCCGCCCGAAATACATACTGCAATTTTATCGTCGGGCTCAATTAAACCATAAGTTGCAACGGCTTTGGTAAACCTGCGGAAAAGCTGCCTGTGGAACTTTTTTATTATACTCTTTTCGGCGCGTTCAAGTGAAAATTCGGCTCCGTCCATTAATCAACCCCGTTTATTCCGCATAAATCTTTTATAACTTCCCCTGCGGCAATAAGCCCTGCCACCGACGGCACGAACGCAATACTTGCAGGAACTTTCTTTTGAATATCCCCGTCTTTGCCCCCGTCCTTAATACAGGGTTCTTCTTTTGAATATACGACTTTAACGCCGCTGATACCGCGCTTTTTAAGCTCTCTGCGCATAACCTTTGCCAACGGGCAAACGGAGGTTTCGGATATATCCGCCACTTCGAAAGCCGTGGGGTCAAGCTTGTTGCCTGCGCCCATACAGCTGATTACAGGCACGCCAAACCTTTTTGCGCTCTCTATAATACCAAGTTTGCCCGTAACGGTATCAATTGCGTCTATAACGTAATCAAATTTCGTAAAATCAAGCATATTATGGGGTGTTTCCAAAATAAAAAGCCTGTGTTCGGTCACCGCGCACTCGGGATTGATTGTTTTTATCCTTTCCGCCATAGCTTCGGTTTTGAACTTTCCTATGGTTTCGTTAGTAGCGATAATCTGTCTGTTTAAGTTAGAGACGGCAACAACATCGTTATCTATCAAATCAATTGCGCCGACGCCCGAACGCGCAAGCGCTTCAACGGCATAGCCTCCCACTCCGCCTATTCCGAACACTGCAACTCTTGAATTTTTAAGCTTTTCAACTCCGCTTTCACCTATCAAAAGCTTAGTTCTTTCCAACGAGTTTTCCACGTTTAACCCCCGAATATGCGGCAAATAACGCTATTTTGAAGCATTTTTAATCATTAATTTTATTATCTCTTCGTCAGTTCCGCGCATCCCTATACGCGCGATATCTCCGACATTATCTATCGTTCTTTCAACGCCGTCTTCAAGTATGCCGTCGCCTCCGCAGAAGCCGCAACCGCTACGGCTCATTTCAAAACCGAGAAGCCCTGCCTCGACGGCAGAAGCAATTTTGCCTGCGCAACTTGACTTGGCGCCGTCGCAGATTACACCCGAATTAATGGCAAGCGCGTTGACCACAGTCTGCGACACCTCTTCGTATCCGCCGCCGTAAAGATAGCAAACCCCTGCGCCTGCGCCGCACCCTGCGCTTACTGCGCCGCAATATGCGGAAAGTCTTCCTATACCCGTTTTGAGATGAATGGTTATAAGGTTTGACACAACCAACGCGCGAATAAGCTTGTCCTCGCTGACGCCAAGGTGCTTCGCGTAGACAATTACGGGAAGCGAAGTCGTCATACCCTGGTTTCCGCTTCCCGAAACAATAACAACAGGCAAACTGCAACCGTTCATTCTTGCGTCGGAACCTGCCGCCGCAGTCGCTTTTGCGCGATTATGTACTCCGTCGCCGAAAGATTTAAGCAGAATTTTGCCCACTTTCGCGCCGTAATCGTTCTTTAACCCCTCTTCCGCGATGGCTGTGTTGTATTCTATTTGCCTTTTTATAATTTCAGACACGTCGTTTATCGCAACCTTATCGGCGAATTCAAGTATTCTGTCAACGCTTAAAAGGTCTTTGTCCGCACAATGGGCAGGCTCGTCGCTTTTGTAGTTGAGATTGAGAATATCCTTTCCGTTTTTTTCAATAAGAACAACGTTTGTATGATGACCGGCGATACGAACGCAAGCCCAGTCGCTACCCTTGAAAAGTTTTACGGCAATATCGAAAATGCAGCCCGAATGAGACTGTTCAACGGTAAATTTTACCGTTTTCATAAAGTTTGTAATCTTTTCTTTATCGGCAGGAGTGACTGATGAAATGACTTCAAGTTTCTTTTCGGCGTCACCTGCAACTATACCCGCGGCAGCGGCGCAATTAACGCCTTTCATTCCGCCAGTATTGGGAACGACCACGCTTTTAACGTTCTTTAATATATTTCCGCTGACGGAAATAACCGCCCTATCCGGCATTGCCCCCAATATATCACGCGATAACGCCGCCGCATAGGCAACCGATATCGGTTCGGTACAGCCCATTGCAGGAAGCAATTCTTCGTGTAAAATTCTAACGTATCCTTCGTATAAACATTTATCCATTAAGCTGGCGACCTTGTATTTTTTTTAATTATAACATTTTAAAATAAAAATTACAACCGCATTAATTAACAACTTTTTTGAAAGGTTTAATTTATTAAGGCGGCTTATAATCGCTTGCAAAGAAAATTTTTTGCTGTTATAATATAAACGTTCGGGGGCATAGCTCAGTTGGTCAGAGCGCTTGCTTGACATGCAAGAGGTCGATGGTTCGAGCCCATTTGTTCCCACCAAAAAAAGCCGCGTATGCGGCTTCAATACGGGGATATAGCACAGTTGGTAGCGCGATACGTTCGCAACGTATAGGTCAGGGGTTCGACTCCCCTTATCTCCACCACACGATACTTATACGCACACTTTTAAAGAGTGTGCGTATTTTTTGTATGTTTCACAGAAGTCTTTGAAATTTAATCATCTAAAAACGGAATACTTTTTCGTTAAGGGTATTGTGGGCTTTATCGCATACCGATAAAAAATATAGTGTAAACAAACTTGTGCTTTTTCATTGTGAATTAAATCTTTTAAATTGTTTATTTCTGCTTTTTATGCTATAATACATTTATAGCAAAACAACTAAAAAGTGTTTCTTGTTTTGTAATTGGCTCAAACATCGGGGTAAAACATTGACATACGGCTATTGTTTGAGAGCCTTGTTGTTTTGTAAGAAGCTTTAACTCAAAAGCAGTTTCAGCTGAAAAAAAGACATCTTATGTCTTGAAAAATTTGTGAAAAAAGTTATAATACTTATATGATAATTTTAATTTGCGGAACAACACATACGGGTAAAACTCTTTTATCGCAAAAGCTTATGGAAAAACACAAAATACCTTACTTGTGCATTGACCATCTGAAAATGGGGTTGATTAGAAGCGGACAAACTCAACTTAAAGCCGAAGACGACGCGCCACTTACCCCTTATCTTTGGAGGATTATCAAAGAAATAATTAAAACAGCGGTTGAAAACAACCAAAGTATGATAATCGAAGGGTGTTACATCCCCTTTGATTGGAAAAAAGATTTCACCGCCGAATATCTGTCACAAATAAAATATTACTGCCTTGTAATGTCTGCCGAATATATAGAAAACAATTTCGCAAAAATCTGCGAATATGAAAACGCGGTTGAAAAACGTCTGCAAAGCGGCGGAATAGACAAGAAAGAACTGATAAAAGATAATTTAAACAATTTACAGCTTTGCAAAAAATACGGTTTGAATTATATTTTAATTGATAAAGATTACGACATAAAAATTGAATTATAATTTAAAATTTTTAAGCCTGACGCTTAAAACGATAATTTAACGAAAAGGGAACAAAAATCAATGTTCCTTTTTTTACTGTCAAAAAATGGAAATAGAAATTCAAAAATGCGCTTGACAATAAAACATATTATTGGTATATTTATTGAGTAAATACTCAACGAAATTTTGAAATCTTTATGAATACTGATTAAAGGACTGAAAAAATGAAACGTTCGGAACAAAAAGAAAAAAGGCGGCAGGAAATTTTAAACGCAGGTTTAGACCTCTTTATCCGCAAGGGCTACGCGGCAACCCGAACGGCGGAAATTGCCGAAACCGTAGGAATGAGCGAGGGTCTGCTTTTCCATTACTTCGAAACAAAAGAAAAGCTGTATTTAACACTCCTGGAAACAGCGGCAGGCGGAAAAGACAATATTTTCGAATTAAAAGACGTCTCCCCCTTGCGCTTTTTTGAAGAGACGGCAAAAACAATTTTAGAATACGTCGTTAAAGAGCCTTTTTCGGCAAAACTGTTTGTATTAATGAACAGGGCGCAATATGATTCCGCTTTATCAGACAAAATAAGCAATTATTCTATGCGGAAAAAAGATATGGAAAACGCCGTAAAACTAATTGTTCAGGGGCAACGTGAAGGAAGCATACGCGAAGGCAACCCCGTCGCATTGGCAACAGCTTTTTTTATGGCAATTCAGGGCATAGCGGAAAATGTTGCAAGGCGCCCCGAAATGCCTGCGCCAAATCCCGAGTGGATAGTCGATATAATAAGGAGAAAATAATGAACGCTACCGAAAACAGCTTAAATAACATAAACATCCCTAAAAAAACAATACCTTTTCTGCTTCCATTAAGGTGCGTCTTGTTTTTGGCGGCATTTTTCTATGCTCTTCAACACAGCTTTATACCTTTTCTTCCCGACGGAATTTTTATACTTTACAGGTTTTTATCTTTTCTTCCCCTCACCGTACTTATCTGCTTGTGGTACAATAAAAACAGAAACCCCCTGCCTTTTATGATAGGACACTTCATCCTGAATATCGCTACGGCTGTGCAGATTCTTATTATGACAGTATGCCCCGATTTGTTTAACGCGCTGTAAATAACGCAGTCAAACGCCGTTCGACAATGAATACGTCTTTTAAAACGCGGAATTACCTCCGCGTTTTTTTCATACAAAACATTTACGCAACGCTACGCCTGCGAATTATTAAAAAATACTTAAAAAACTTAATGTCATTCTATTATATATTTAAGGAGAAAAGAAATGAAAATCGATTACCGAAAAACTCATGACGTTTAAAAGAAAACGAACTGATTACCGATGACGACAGATGCGCAGTGTGCCTGTTCAGGCCCGAATCTGACGTATTGACCTCTGCAGTTGTAAGGTCAACCGTTGATTATATTATGGCGGCGAACAACGAAGAGATAAAACTGTTCGATATAGACAAAAAACAGGCGAATACCTCAGCGAATACGTCTCATTCAAAAAATCGGACTTAGCATACGGCAAGGTAAAAAAACGCAAATTCGTTTATGCTTCCAAAGGACTTTTCGGCGGAATAAACATTGCGATACTTTTTGTTGCGGAAAAGTTTATCCACGATTTTATGGTTCCTAAAAAAGTAGCCGGCTTTGACCAAAAAGAAGCACGCATTGCGCTGTATAACTTCATAAAGGAAAATTACAATACATACTATAACCAATTGGAAAGAAACTATAAATACAGCATGTGATTTTACATCTTAT
>RYWC01000016.1 GCA_003979335.1 Clostridia bacterium | reverse complement strand
ATAATGAAACTATTATAAACAGTAATTTAGTAGAGATGTATTTAATGGAAAAGCCTAAAAATCATACAATCGCTCATAGTTTCGTTATGGCTTTAATGATTGTATTGATGGGTATATTTATTAACAATCTTGTGTTTGCTGTGAAAGATTATAACCTTAATACTCACGCTAATTTTGTACAAGAATGTGCTACAATCGTTCGGTATGAATTGACTAATGGACGGTACGATTACAATAAAAGTTATAGCACGTTTTACGAATATGAAGCGGACGGAATGGTTTATTCTGGTCTTTGGCAAAGATTGATATACGATGAGGAAGAAGCAAAAGCGCAAGTTGGGAAAAAAGTGCCTATATACGTTGACCATGATTTGAAATATCATACAACAAATCTAAATTTTACTAGTAGTCCAATTTGGTTTGCAGGTACTATTGCGCTAGTGTGTTTTTTAGTTTTTATAAATTCATTTGTACGGGAAACAATTTTTATCGTTAAGTGGATTAAATATAAAGAAACTGAAGACAAAAAACAATAGAAGTAAGATAAATTTCAATTTATCTTTATAATCTTTTATAAAGTATAGCCGCACTATCTTCGCAAGCGAGGATAGTGCGCTATTTCTTTGTCCACAAAAAAATCCCTATAACAGATACCCTTCGCAAGGTCTTTTACTTACGCTATTCAACCAATATTCAGCAAAATCGTCTAAGATGATTTCAAAAATTTAGAAAAGTTTGCAAAGCATGTAAATATCGGGCAATCTTTAACCTTTTTAGTTAGAAAGTAATTCAAACAATATTTAAACCGCCGCCGCGCTGAATGCGCGGCGGCGGTCTCTTTTAAGCTTTTATTTTCTTTAAAATTTTGTTTAAAAAACCTGTGAGAGGATTGTTCTTTACTTCCTCTATTTTGCCGGTGTCCGCCGCAACGGTAAGTCCGCGGTCTATGGGCAGTTTCGCAACGTTCGGTATGCCGTACTCCATAGCAATGGCGTCGACTTTGCTTTCGCCGAAAACAGGAATATGCCTGCCGCAGTCCGGACACTCGATATAGCTCATATTTTCCACAATTCCCAAAATAGGAACGTTCATCATCTGCGCCATATTTACGGCTTTCTGTACAATCATTCCAACTAAATCCTGAGGCGTTGTCACGACGACTACGCCGTCAATGGGTATGCTTTGAAATACCGTCAAGGGCACGTCGCCCGTGCCGGGGGGCATATCTATAAACATAATGTCTACGCCAGTCCATATTACATCAGTCCAGAATTGCAAAACGGTGCCTGATATAAGCGAACCGCGCCAGACTACGGGCTCGGCTTCGTTCTCTAAAAGCACGTTCATTGACATTATCTGAACTCCGTTTTCTGTGACTACGGGAAGAATTCCGTTATCCGAGCCCATTGCTCGCTTATCCGCGCCGAACATACGGGGTATGGACGGCCCCGTTATATCCGCGTCCATAACGGCAGTAACTTTGCCGCTTTCCTGCGAAGCCGCCGCAAGAAGCGCACAGGTCATAGATTTACCTACACCGCCTTTGCCGCTGACCACCGCAACAACCTTTTTTATATCGCTCATTTGATGAGGCTTTTTAATTAAACTTTCTTTTTTGCGCGACGAGCAGCCGCTGTCTTTGCAAGAAGAACAGTTATGCGAACAATCTGCCATATTTTTCCGCCTGTATTTTTTATTTATTTTAGATTATAGGCAAAAATATGTCAAGTTAATACTGCGTAAAGCCTTTTAATTTACTTGCAAAATAACAAATTATCTGTTAAAATGTTTGCACTGTGCTAAGTGGGGAGTTTGCGGTGCCCTGTACCTGCAATCCGCAATAGCAGGACCGAACGTCTTTCTCGACGGAATAAGTGGAAGGCTGCGCTCCGTAAGGGGTGTTGATACCAAGGTCTTATGCAACCGACAGCTGCGAACCGTGTCAGGGTAGGGATACAGCAGCACTAAACAGCCCCGTCGGTGTGCCATAAGGTAGCTTTGGAGTAGCTACCTGCGGTGTTTACGCTTCGGCTTATTTCGGCAAAAAAGACTGCACAGCTTTATTTCGGTTTTGAAAAATACCGTCCTTTATGGGACGGTATTTTGCGTTTATTTTTTTAACATTATATTTTCTTTTTTAAACATTAATCCCATTAGCAGTGTTAAAAGCACGGCGAACACGAGGTTTGAAACTATCGCGAGCACTACGCCGAGCGGCGATGCCGTCATACCGATAACCGAGGACATTGCAATTCCGCTACCGAGGAAAGGCACCAAATGAATCCATACGGACGGATTTTTAAAGAACATTGTGCACATACCCAGCAAAATAATAACAATCATCAAAGGCGAAATAAACGCGGTGGATTCCTTTACGTTTTTTGCAAGCGTCGAAATTACCGAGAACGCCGTTATCATTACCAAAACGATTGATATAACCAAACCGAAAAGCATAAAATAGTCGCCTACGCCGTACGCGAACGAACTTAATTCAAACATGCCCCCCGAAAGTTCAGGCAACGACAGTATTAAGCCTAGGAAGCTTGAAAAACCGCTTATTATTGCAAAGCAAGACAAACTTATAACCTTGCCCAGCACTATTTCTATCCTCTTTACTGGGGTAATAAGCATCGTCGCCATTGTACCCCTCTCTTTCTCTCCTGCTATCGACTCGGGCGCAACCGATATGCTTGCCGACGCCAACAGCGAGAACATAATCATTGGCACAATCATCGAAAGTATGTTTACTGAGAAGTTTTCAGCGTCCATAAGGTCGTAACCTCCGTCAGGCGAGGTGTTTATACCGAACGCATTAAAACTGTTTATACAAGCCGAAGCAAGCGCAAAACCGTATGACGAAGTCTGGCTTGACGAATTGTAGTAGATTTTAACTTCGGGCTGAACTTCTGCCGAAGCCTCCGCAGGCGCCGTATTCAAAAAATTTTCAGGGAAATTTATAACCAAATCGAGTTCGCCGGCGGCGACGTTTTCCTTAGCCACGTCAAAACTTTCAAAAGTTTTCAGTTCGAACATTTCGCCGAATGCCTGTTCTAACTCCTCGGGTATGGATACAATATAAGCTGTCGGTTTGTAGTCTTTCTCAACCGAAGGGTTTACCTTTTCGGTCATTGTCCCGATAAGCGTATACAGTAAAAATATCAGCACACCCGGAAGAAACAACATCAGTACCATTCTTTTATCCTTGAACAGGCGGTTGAATTCTTTTTTTAATATGGTAAGCACATTTTTCATATTCTTTCCCCCGTGACCTCTTCGTAAAGTTCGAAAAAGGCGGTTTCCAAGTCCTTTTCTTTGGTTATTCCGGCAAGGCTATCCAACGCGGCAAGCTTGCCGTCTATGAGAATTCCAACCCTGTCGCAAAGCTTTTCAACTAAGCTGAAAATATGGGTTGAAAGAATTATGGTTTTACCGTCCGAACGGAGTTCCTGTAAAAAATCCGTAACGACTTTTGCCGTAAGCACGTCAAGCCCGTTGGTAGGCTCGTCGAAAATAATAAAATCAGGGTCGTGCGCAATAGAGACGACAAGCGCTACTTTCTGCTTCATACCCGTAGAAAGATTGGCAAGTTTCATATTCGCAAAATCGAATATGCCGAACTTTGTAAAAAGCTTTTCTTTCCTTGCATTGCGCTCTTCCTTTTCAACGCCGTACAAATCGCTGAAAAAATCAAAAAGATACGATGGGGTAAAAGTTTCTTCAAGCTTTAATTCGCTTGTAAGGAAACCTATGCTTTTGCGAACCGCGCTCTCGTCCGAGATTATGCTCTTACCGTCTATAAAGGCGTTGCCCTCGTCCGGCTTTATAAGTGTTGCAAGCATTCTGAGCGTTGTAGTTTTACCGGCCCCGTTAGGACCGAGAAGCCCGAAAATTTCGCCCTTGTACGCGGTGAAAGAAAGGTTGTCCACCGCAACTTTTATACCGCCGCTAGTTTGCTTAGAAAACAGTTTTTTAGTCTGTTTGAAAGTCTTTCTCAGACCTTCGACTTTTAAAATTTCTTCCATAATACTCCGTAAATATATAAATGGGCGGTTTAACCGCCCGTTTTAATTTCAATTAAACCAAGTAAAGTGTAAAATTATGCTTGTAACGGAAATGAGAACAAGATAGAAACTGAACCATTTGTAGTTTGCTTTTTTAATGACTTTAAGCATAACTTTTATTGCAAAAAGTCCGGCTATCGCAGAAATTATAAACCCGAGCGCGACGCTCCAACCGAGCGTAGCTCCGCCGTCGGCAAAGTTCTGCTGGATTTCACCCTTATAAAGACCGGACGCAAGTTCTACGATGAAGCTTCCCAAAATAACGGGAATACTCATTATAAACGAAAATTTTGCAACTTCTTCACTCTTCAAGCCTGCAAGCGTGCCTGCGCAGATTGTAGAACCGCTCCTTGAAATACCGGGCAAAATCGCAACCGCCTGCGCGCACCCCATCGGAAGAACTGTTTTAATGCAAAGCGGCAAGGTGTTCTGCCTGCGCTTAACAATCATTTCCGTTGTGAAAAGAAGTATCGCCGTCAGCATAAAGAATACGCCGAGGAAAATTCCTTTATAGTGACCTAAGAAAACTTCGTCCAAGTCGAAAAATTCGACTATGATTCCTACGACTGCGGCAGGTACTGTTGCCAGCACAAGCAAGCCCAAAGTTTTGAAAGGTTTTTTAAACAGAGCCAAAATGTCCTTCCAAAACACTACACAAACGGCTACAAGCGTGCCGAGGTGGAGAATTATCATAAAGAACATTGCTATACTGCTGTCGTCGATTTTAAACAGACCTTCGACAAAAGCTATATGCCCCGAAGATGAAACGGGTAAGAATTCAGTTAATCCCTGCACTAAGCCGAGTATTGCCGCCTGCCATATTTCCATAAACTGACCCGATTATTTGCCTAAATCAAGCAAATTCTGATATCTATCCTGATACTTGGTAACGGTTGAATCCATTTTGAACTTCGTTATAATCTGGCTTCTTCTCTTTGAAGATATGTCAGACATATTGTTGCTTTTTATCCATTCGTAGAAAAGATTTTCAAACGTGCCGTCCGAGTTTATATTCTTCCAGTCGGGCGTATACTGATTGCCTGCGTCAAACGTGTAGGTAACGTATATTAAATGCCAGCCGTAGTCGCCTGCGCAAACTTTGAAAGTTCCTGCGCCCTCGTTCACAGCGGTATGTGCCGCATACTCGAATTCTTTTATATAGTTTGTATCGCCTGCCTGAATAGAATACCCTACATACTGCGAAAGAACGCCCGTATCGGTTGTATAAGCGTATTGAAGCTCGTTTACGGCGCTTAACGCAAGATACTGCTTGGAAGCTTCCTGTTCGTCAGTCTTCTTCTGCAACAGGTTAGCCCTGTTTTCAGCTTCGTCGGCAACGCCTAAATCTATTTTGCCTGTTGCGTAAATAAAGTTGGAATAATCTATTTTGTCTTTGCCGTCTACTTTCTCGTCTTTATAAAGCTTATCGACAAGATTTTCGCCGTAACCTGCTGTTTTAGTATATTTTGAAGTGTCTGCGGCGTTGCCCATAACGTAATCGACGTAATCGACGAATTCGTCAAGCATATCTGTTATATTCAGTTCGTCAGGCATTAAAAGATAACTGTCGTCACTCTTTTTAACAACCGAACCGTTATAAGGATATTTGCCTGCATACTTATCAAGCTGTTCGTATTTATCGGATTTGCCGATATTGTTTTCAAAGAAAAGCCATTTATCGACATCGGCGGTTTTGCCGTAATAATCCAAATCTTTTTCGGAAGCGTTGAAAGCGTACTCTTTTTCGCCGTTGAACCAAGCCGCGCGCTGGTCGGTCGTTTTAATATTTTCCAAAAGTTTGTTTCTTGCAACGAAGTACTGAGGTTTATAACCGCCGTCAAGTTCGCTGTCCGCATAAACTTTCTGCAACTCTTTCAAAGTATCGTTCTGCGCTTCGCCGAAAGGAAGCAGGATGTTATAAACGAAACCGTATTTTCCTTTACCGCCCTTGCCGTCGTCTGCGTCGCTTTCGGGCGCATAGAGGATAAACGACGTATCGGACATACTATCCATTGCCGAAGTGAAATTGCTTTCGGTTTCATAATTCTTTGTTTGAAGATTGAGCAAGTCGTTGTAAATCGAACCGATAAACGCATACGCGCCGGAAGCCTTATCCTCGTCTTTGAGAAGTTTTTCCTGCTCGGCTTCGTAAATGTCATAGAATTTGTTTATAATGCGCTGTTCGAGCTGCGAAACGTATTCGTCTTTGATATAATTGAGGTTTTCCACATCGCGCAGGTTTTCCGTCTTTTTGTCTACAAGGTCGTAAGACGCGGAAGCAAGATTGGAAATGAACTTGTTGTAAGCGCGCATACGGGTTTCCATAGAACTGCCTTCAAGCATATCGTCCTTGTATGCGCCGCTGTCGTCTATAAGATTGCCCTCGTAACCTGTATAAATCTTATAGTCGAGTTTACCGTCCGTCGTTGCAGGGTAGTAATTTTCCTTTTGGGTGTCCACGCCGCCGGGCGTAGCTCTTGTTTCCGAACCCGAAGAAGATGTTTCGTCGTCGAGAAACCTCTTCTCGTAGGTGTCTATAGCGCCGTTGATAGAAGAATACAGCGAATATTTTGCGATTTTGACTTCGTCGCTGTCTTCGCCGCCCAAGAGATATTCGTACTTTTTAACTTCGTCGGAAAGCGACATATAAGTTTCAAGGGCGTTTACGTCCTGCACCAAATCGCTGTTCGCGTTGGTAGCCTTGTCCCTTAAAAGATACATCGTCGAATACTGCACGAGAACCGCGTTTTCAGTAAGCGCGTCCAAAAGCATATTGAAAACTTCTTCGTAGTTGTCGTTTTGGACATACGAATAGCCGACGTTGATATAGTATGCCACAAGTTCCCTTTTTATGATTTTTGTGGTACCTACGGCGTCCTTATACTTTGCAAGCCCCTCGTCCAGCGTTGCGGTATCCGAAATGTTGACCTCCGCAATAATCTGGTTCATATCCGCCGCAGAGTTTGTCGAAACAAGCGAACAGCCGCCGAGGGTTGCCGCAAGCACTACGGATGAAGCGAGTACGCCGCTGATAATTCTTTTCTTTCTCATATTTTTTGCTCCGAAAGATTATATACAATAAAATGCTAAATACCATTATATAGCAACAAAGGCGATAAGGCAAATAATTTATGGCGTTTTTAGTTAAAACTTAACGCAAATTTGAGGAATTTAGTCATATCAAGCATGGTTTTCGCAGGCGAAGAACGGGGCGGAAATATTATTAGAGGTGCCTTTGCCATAGAAAGTCTTACTCTGCCTGCGTACTTATCCAGCGCCGCCGCAAGGCGGCTATCCCCGAGCGTATTGACCGATGAAAGCTCGAAAGAACCCTCAGTACTGTCCACGCAGATTTTTCTTACGTTGAACTTTGCCGCAAAAGATTTAAGCACCGCAATTATAAGCAGATTTAAAACTTCGTCGGGCATCGGTCCGTAGTTGTCCTCTATTGAAAGACAGACGCGTTTGTAATCCTCAACCGTACGGATTTCTGCGATTTGCTTATAGCAATCAAGCCTGCCCGCACTGCTTTCGACATACGCTTCGGGTATATACGCGGTTGCTTTGATTTCGAGTTCGGTTGAAAGCTGTTTATCGCCTGTAAGTTCTTCTTTTAACAGTTTTGAATAGAGTTCGTAGCCGACTTTATCCATATGCCCGTGCTGTTCTGCGCCCAAAACGTTGCCTGCGCCCCTTATTTCCAAGTCGCGCATTGCTATTTTAAAGCCTGAACCGAGTTCGGTAAAACGCATAACGGCTTTTAGCCGTTCTGTCGCGTCTGAGGTGAGCACTTTTGACGGTTTGAAAGTAAAATAAGCCTGTGCAAGGCGCGAACCTCTGCCCACTCTGCCCCTAAGCTGATAGAGCTGGGAAATACCGAGACGGTCTGCATCTATGACAATTATCGTATTTGCATTTGGCAGGTCTATACCGTTTTCGATAATAGTTGTGGTGACAAGAATATTCTTTTCGCCGCGGTAAAACGAAAACACAGCGTTTTCAAGTATATCGCGCTCCATTCTGCCGTGGGCGTAAGTTACTTTTGCTTCGGGAATTATCTCGGCAATTCTTGCCGCAAATCCAGCAATCGTTTCAACTCTGTTATAGAGTATGAAGACCTGACCTCCGCGAGAAATCTCTCTTATGCAGGCATCGCGTATGAGCGTTTCGCTTTCCTCCACGACATAAGTCTGCACAGGAAGCCTTTTAAGCGGAGGAGTGTTTATGGTAGAAATGTCCCTGATGCCAGCAAGCGACATATGCAATGTGCGCGGTATCGGGGTGGCAGTCATCGTCAGGCAGTCTATATTTTTCTTTACGTTTTTTATCTTTTCTTTATGTTCGACGCCGAAACGCTGCTCTTCGTCCAAAACCAAAAGCCCCAAATCGTAAAACTTTACGTCCTGAGACAAAAGCCTGTGCGTGCCGATAATCAAATCGATATCGCCGTTTGCAAGCTGAGCCAAAATTTTTGTTTGCTGAGAAGTGGTTTTGAACCTGTTCAGAGCCTCGACTCTTACGCCGAATTCGGCAAAACGCTCTTGTGCGGTGCGGAAGTGCTGTTCGGAAAGAACCGTGCTCGGACACATTATCGCCGCCTGCTTGCCGCCGAGCACGCAAAGATACACGGCGCGTAAAGCGACTTCCGTCTTGCCGTAACCGACGTCGCCGCACAAAAGCCTGTCCATAACCTTATCTGAACACATATCGGCTTTTATTTCTTCGATTGAAGTAAGCTGGTCGGGCGTTTCCTCGTAGGAAAATGCGTCCTCGAATTCCTGCATCATTGCAACGTTTTCAGGGAAAGGGAAACCGTGTTTTGAGGAGCGTTCGGCGTAGAGTTCCTTTAAATCGAAAGCAAGCTTTTTTATTGACTGCTTTACCCTTTCTTTGACTCTTTCAAAGTCCGCTCCGCCGATTTTTGAAAGATTGGGATTTGAGTCGCCGACGTATTTCGACAGAACGTCCATCTGCTCCACAGGAACATAAAGAACGTCGCCGCCCTTGTACTCTATGGACAGATACTCCTTTATCCCGTCCGTAGTTTCAATCTTTTTGGTGCCTGTAATTTTACCGATTCCGTGCTTTTCGTGAACGCAGAAGTCGCCGATTTCAGGCGAAACAAACATATCGCCCCTGCGCTTTTTTATTCGCTTGGTAACGGCTTTTGTATACAAATCACCGCTGCCTATGATTACAAGCTTGTTTTCGTGCAAAATAAGTCCGTGGGGCAAATCCTCGCTATCGACGGAAACGCCGTGAAGCGCCTGCAATCTGTCGGGTACGGGGTATACAGGCAAATATTCGTCCGAAAGCGCCGAAGAAAGTTTTTCGTATCGCTGTAAGCTGCCCGTAAAAGCAAGTATACGGTAGCCGTTTGCAAGCCACCCTTTTACGTCGGTTATAAACTGCGGCAAAGCGTTTAAGTATGACGGCGACGGAGTAGCGCGGAAATTATAAGTCTTTAAGGGGCGGAAAAACGCCGTGGAAGAAGTAAAAGTCTGCACAGCGACGCACATGCGGCTTTTAAGCCCCTCGGTAAACGTTTCCGGCGTTATAAGCTGGTTTACTGAAAAAGAAAATGCCTCGCCCCCCTTTTTCAGGTCGGAAACACGTTCGCAATGTTCTTTGTAAAGCGCCTGTAATCTGTCGTCGATATTTTTACATTCGTCAAGAATTATAAGCGTATTGTTTTTTAATAAATCAAATATAGTACGGGGGCAATCAAGAATTGGGAACAAAAAAGACGCGCCCGAAAAAGCAGTATTCTGCGCTAATTTTTCCTTTATATCGGCAATAATCGCCCGTCCCCTTTCGTAAGCCTTACTGTCCGTTGATTTTTTGACTTCGGTTTCGAGTACAGACAATATTTTCTTATGTTCAGACTCGGAAATTACTATATCAGTAGCGGAAATTATGGAAATTTCCTGAATTTCTTCAAGTCTTTCGCCCGTAACACCGTCGAAAGGGCGGATTTTCTCTACCGTATCGCCGAAAAAATCAATTCTTACGGGATTATCGGAATTTACGGGAAAAATTTCCAAAATATCGCCCCTGACAGCAAAGCAACCCTTGGTATCCGCGGCATATTCACGGGTGTATCCCATTTTTACAAGTTTTTTCGGCAGTTCGGAATAATCAGTCTCTGAGCCTGTTTTAAATGTTATATCCTCTATTTCGGAGGGGAAAAGCTGAATTAACGAATCGACGTCCGCAATAACGCAATCTGCGCCGTGCAACATATCGTAAATGGCGGTAAGCCTGCGGAAAAGCGCGTCTTTCGACAGCGCGTCTTTATATAAAATGACCTCGTCTTTTGCCGATAAAAGCGCGCATTTTCTGCCGCTGAGCACAGAAACTGACGCATAAGCCTTTTGTGCGGCGACAGAATCGGCGGCAATGTAAAGCAAAGGCTGTTCCGGCAAAGACGCCAAAAGATATTTATGCGCGTCGGACAAGCCGAAAACCGCCGTCGGCGTGCCGAGGCGGATGTCGTTTTCAAGGGATTGATAATCGCCTTGCATATTTTTAAAGTTGAAAAAGTTTTTAATCAAGTTTACATTTCCTTGACAATTTTTTCAAAAAAGCGTTATTTGACGCATATATGGGGGGCAAACGCTGATTTTAACGTAAAAACAAAGGTCTGAATTCAGCAAAGACTTTAAATCAACCGTTGAATTTGGTCATTGCATTTTCTACGCTTTGACCGCTTGCAATGGCAATAGCCGCGTCTGCCGCTCTTCCGCAAGCGGCGATAAAAAGGTCGTAATCTTCCTTTCTTACTTCCGATAAGACATAGTTTATTATGGGAATATTGACCTCGCTGTCCCTTATCCCCACCCTTATTCTCGTAAAATTCTGCGTGCCGATTTCAGCGATAACCGAACGCATGCCGTTGTGCGTTCCAGCGCTGCCTGTAGGGCGTATGCGAACGCTACCCTTCGGAATATCGTAATCGTCGTAAATAACTATAAGGTGCGCCGCGTCTGTCTTATATTTTGCAAGCAACTGTTTGACAGCCCTGCCGCTTGCGTTCATATATGTTACGGGACGGGCGAGAATTACTTTCTCCCCCTTTATGTTCGCTTCCGCCACGAACGCCTCGCATTCCTTCTTTTTAAATTTCACGGCGAGTTTATCGGCAACGTCACCGACAGCTATATAACCCATATTGTGAAAAGTTTTAAGATACTTTTCTTCGGGATTGCCGAGCCCAACTATAATATACATAC
>RYWC01000015.1 GCA_003979335.1 Clostridia bacterium | reverse complement strand
ATTTTAAGTCCGCTTCTTAAATAAAAAGTAATTTTATCTTTGTCGGTACTTATATTAGTCTTTGATTTGTACAGAGCTACGCTTTCAACAACGGAACGCAGTGCTGCAAAGTTGGACGAATCCTGAAAAATTTTACAAATTTCCGCCGTCGTCACCATATCGCCGACTGTTTCGGCACCGGTAACAAGCACATTCGGCGAATCATCGGTCGAATTTATGTTAGCTTCGGCATAACGCATAAGCGAACCGCTATCGTCATACATAGCAAATCTTTCGCCGTCTTCAACCGCAAAAACTTCCCTGCGCTGCTTTAAAGTCAAATTCAGAGTGCATGGAAAAATCTTTTCGAAAACTTCAAGCGTATAGTTTTCATCCAACGCCGAAACGACGTCCTCTTCGCTTACAAAAGAAATTACCCTGCCTTTGCATTTCTCAGCTACGTTCTGCTTTAATGAGCTTATTTCGTTCTTTGCTTCGTCCTCGCCTGAAGTGTAACTTAAAAGCGTAACGTTTATGTTCCTGACGGCAAAAATAACGCCTATGCCTATGGCAACGGCGGCCGCCATAACAACGGCAAGAACAAGCGCCGCAATTTTCTTCAAGTGTTTCATAAGTGCTAAACGGACACTCTGACTATATCTCCGCCCAATGCGCGCAGTTTATATTCAAAGGAGCCGTACCCCCTGTCTATATGGAAAATATCGAGAACTTCACTCCGTCCTTCCGCAGCAAGCCCTGCGGAAACCAAAGCCGCGCCGCCGCGCAAATCATGCGCGATAACCGTTGCGCCTTTAAACCTTTCAACACCTCTCACAAACGCAATTCTGTTGAGAACGGTGACGTCAGCGCCCATTTTTCTGAGTTCAGGCACATATTTGAACCGCGTTTCAAACAGATTTTCTGTGATAATGGACTGACCTTTGCAAATACAGCTTAAAGCCGTTATCTGCGCCTGTAAATCGGTGGGAAAGCCCGGATAGGGCTGGGTTTCAACACTTTTTACCGAAGTTAGCCTTCTATGATTTTCCAACACTATTTTATCATTGTATACGCGTATTTTGCAACCGTTTTCTCTAAGTTTATGTAAAAGCGAACTTATATTTTCAGCACAGGCGCGTTTAAGCTCCACCTCGCCTCCGCACATTGCCGCGGCAATTAAAAACGTACCTGCCTCAATTCTGTCGGAAATAGGTAAAAATTCACAGCCGTGTAGATTTTTTACCCCCTCTATAATTACTGTCCCTGTACCTGCGCCCGTTACTTTTGCGCCCATTAAATTTAGCATCTTCTGTAAATCTTCTATTTCAGGTTCGCGCGCGGCGTTTTTTATCACCGTCGTGCCCTCCGCCTTTACAGCCGCAAGCATTATATTTTCAGTCGCGCCCACGCTCGGACAGTCAAGCATTATTTCATTGCCTGTAAGTTTTTCGCATGTGCAAATTATGTATCCGTTATCCTCTTTTATGTCCACGCCAAGCCTTTTTAACCCCACAAGATGCAAATCCACAGGTCTTAGACCTATGTCACAACCGCCGGGATAAGCAATTTTGGCAGTGCGGAAACGCGAAATTATCGAGCCCAGCAAGAAAACCGACGATCGCAGTTCGTGCGCAAGCTCCCTCGGAATTTCGTAGCTGTCGGCGTACGAACTGTCCACGATGAGGTCGCCGCCGCTGTACACAGCCTTACAGCCGAGTTTAGAAAGAATTTTTACCATATTCTTTGCGTCGGTAATGTCAGGAACATTTAATATTTTTACTTTGTCGTCCGTCAGGACCGTTGCGGCAAGTATAGGCAGCACGGAATTTTTTGCCGACTGAATTTCGACGCTGCCGTATAGCTTGTTTCCTCCGTTAATTATGTATTTTTCCATATTGACTCCGAATAGTAAATATAGGGTAACGGCGCACTTTAACAATTTACCTCGTTACCCTACTTTATAATATGACGGAATCAGTCAGTCTTGTTCACTTTGGAAATGTTGTACAAAACGCCCATTGATGCCATTGTGATTATAAGCGAAGTATTGCCGCTGCTTATAAGCGGCAACGGAAGTCCCGTAGGCGGTATGGTTCCGCTTACTACAAGCGCGTTTATCGCCACTTGTATTCCATAGACTAACGTAAAACCTGCCGCGAGCAGAAAACCGAACCTGTCTTTACAATTTTTGGCTATTTTAAAACCGCGGTAGACTATAAATCCGCAGGCGGCGAAGAAAATCAGAAGCCCTACATAACCAAGCTCTTCACCCATAATAGCCAGAATAAAATCACTTTCGGCAAAAGGCAGAAATCTATATTTCTGAGTGGAGTTAAAAAGCCCCCGTCCGAAAATTCCGCCATTGCCCAATGCGTAAAGCGACTGTATCAGCTGATAGCCCTCGTCCTTAGGCGAAGCCCAAGGGTCAATGAAAGCGCTCAGTCTTTGCAATCTGTAAGGTTCCAGAATAATAAGAACAGGCACAGCGACAGCAAACGGCACCAAAATTACGAGAAAAGTTTTCAGGTTGGTACCGCTCAAAAATATTATTCCGAGCATCAAAAGCCCTACGCACATCGTAATAGACATATTGGGCTCGATGATTATAAGCACGCAGAAAAGTATACCAACGCCCAAAACAGGCAATACACCCTTTACCGTCTTGACTTTTTCGTGATTTTTTGCGAAATAAGCGGCGGAAAAAAGCGCAAACGCGTATTTTGCGATCTCCGAAGGCTGTAAAGTCACGCCGCCGAAGCCTATCCATCTTGTAGCGCCGTAGTTTGTAATACCTACGCCCGGAACGAACACCAAAGCAAGCAGTATAACCGAAACTATTATTGCAGGAAATTTAAGCTTAGTAAGTTTGCCGTATGACAGAAAACAAGTTCCCACCATTGCCGCAATACCGAGAAATACGCCTATAAGCTGTTTTTTTACATAGTAAAGACTGTCACCGTATTGCACTTCCGCCGTATAAGAGCTTGCGGAATAAATCATAATACAGCCGAAACACGCCATAAAGACTACGCATATCAGAAGAGGAACGTCGCCCGTTTTTTTCAATCTTACTGCCGCTGTCCCCTTATAAAGAGGTACAGCGGACTTTTTACTCGCTTTGGACGTTTTCATCTATTTCGTCCACTATCTCCTTAAAAGCGTCGCCGCGTTCTTCGTAATTCAAAAAACTGTCAAAGCTTGAACTTGCAGGACTCAAAAGCACGTTCTGGTCAGGCTTAGCTATAAACTGCGCAAGCATAACCGCGGCGGAAAACTCCGAACAGAGTGAAAAACCAACAAAACCTGTTTTTATCGCCGCAGATAGCATTTTAAATCTGTTTTCTCCATAAATAACGGCGTGAATGACAGGGCTTGAACTCAACCCCTCGAAAAGCGGAACGTAATCGTCGCCTTTATCCTTGCCGCCAAGCAGAATAACCGTGGGTTTGGTCATTGACTGCGCAGCTTTAAGCGCCGCATCTACGTTTGTGCCCTTGCTGTCGTCTATGTAAGTTACCCCGTTTACCTCGCGCACAACCTGTATCCTGTGCTTAACGCCCTTAAACGCGCATACGGCCTGAGCAACAGTCTTTTTATCCAGCCCGAGTATTCCTGCCGCCGCAACGCAGGCAAGCGCGTTGTAAACGTTATGTAATCCGTTGAGACTGAGTTCGGTTACGTCGAAATATTTCTCACCGTTGAAATATACGCTTCCGTTTTCAAAATATGCCCCGTTTACCTTTGTATTCATAGAAAAATACACAACCTGCGCCTTTGTATTTTTTGCAAAGCCGCGCACAATCGGGTCGTCGTAGTTCAAAACCGCAAACTCGCTTTCTCGCAGGTTTCTTAAAATTTTGCACTTCAAAAACACATAGTTGTCCATATTGTAGTGCCTGTTAAGATGGTCCTCTGTAACGTTTGTTATTACCGCAATATGGGGACGCAGGCTCAATAGGGTTTCAAGCTGGAAAGAAGAAATTTCAATAACCGCATAGTCGTTGAAAGTCAAATCTTCCACCTCTTTAACAAGCGGATTGCCGTTGTTTCCACAGGCAACGCTGTTTGCTCCCGTCGCCTTCAAAACTTCGTTAAGCATAGTGACGGTCGTTGTTTTGCCGTTAGTACCCGTTACCGCTATTGAAGTTGCGCGCAAAAACATTGCAGCAAGCTCTTCTTCGCCTATAATAGCCTTTCCGCGTTTCCTGAAATTTACGGGCAATGCGTTATCAATGGGTATCCCCGGACTAAGCACAAGGATATCGCACGCGTCCGCCGCCAAATCACAAGCATCGGCGGTAACTATTCTTGCGCCGAGACTCGCAAGGTCAGCCATTACCTCCCTGACCTTATCGCTTACAACATCGTCGTATATGTATACGTCCGCACCCCTTTCAAGCAAAAAGCGGGCGCTGCTTTCACCTGAAACCGACATACCCGCCACAAAAAATTTCTGACCTTTAAAATACATTTTACCTCACCAAAAAATCAAACATATTATTCCGACGAAAGAGGTGAGCGCAAAATAGCAGTAAGTAATTTTACATTCCGTATACCCTTTCATCTGAAAATGATGATGCAAGGGCGCCATAAGAAACACTCTCTTCCTTGTCCGTTTATAATATATGACTTGTACAATGACGGATATACCCGAAACCACGAACATTATCCCGACAATCGGAATATAAAGCGAGTTACCGGAAAACACCGAAACACAGGAAATAAATCCCCCCAAGGCAAGCGAACCCGTGTCGCCCATAAAAATAGAAGCTTTGTTTACGTTAAAAACCAAAAACGCCGCGACAGCCCCCACGCCAATAAAACAAAGCGCAGAATAATAACTGTTTTTCATAGCAAGCATAATGCCCAATATTATCAGATACGCACAGCTTGTCCCGCCGGCGAGCCCGTCCAGCCCGTCTGTAAGATTGACGCAGTTTACGGTAGCTATAAAAATAAAAATTACAAGCGGAATAATACCCCAGCTTATATCCGCAGAAATTCCTGCAAAAGGAATATTTAGTTTAGTAATTCCGTTAAAGTAGCAGTACAGCGCCGCGACTATCGCTATCGACACCTGAAAAATAATCTTCTGATAGGGTTTCAGTCCCTCGTTATTTTTACGGTAAATTTTAATAAAGTCGTCCAAAAAACCCACAATCATAAAACTTGCGGTGACGGCAAGGGTTAAATTAACTTCTCCGCCACCGAAGCCGAAAGTGCAAAGTCCGACTATGATGATTGCACAAATAAAGGCAAGTCCGCCCATAGTCGGCGTACCGCCTTTATCTTTATGTTCTTTAACGTAACCTAAAATATACTGTCCTGCTTTGAGGCGTCTTAAAAGGGGCAGAATGAGAAGCATAAGCGCTCCCGATACCAAAAAAGCAAAAACAACTGAAATAAATATTTCTTTCATTTAAACGCCGATAATATTTTTTATAACTGTATTGTCATTATAGCTGTGTTTTATACCCATTATCTCCTGATAATGCTCGCCGCCTTTGCCTGCTACAAGTAAGACGTCTCCCTTTTCCAAAAGGCGTATGGCGTACTCGGTTGCTACCTCTCTTTCGGAAACCGTAACGTATTTTTTGCCGGTAGGTTTTATGCCTGACTCTATTTCGCTTATTATATCGTAAGGGTCCTCGTAACGCGGATTGTCCGAAGTAATTATGCAGAAGTCGGAGTATTCCGCCGCAACTTTACCCATCAGCGGACGTTTAGTCCTGTCCCTGTTACCGCCGCAACCGAAAAGACAATACAGCTTGCCCATACACAGTTTTTTAAGCGACTTCAAAGATTTTTCAAGTCCGTCAGGCGTATGCGCAAAATCAACGAAAATATCCGCTCCGTTATATTTTGCGACCTTTTCCAACCTGCCTGAAACCTTTTTCAAGGCTTGAAGTCCCTTTGCTATCCCAGCAATTTTTACGCCTAAAATTTTAGCGCACGCTGCCGCCGCCAAAGCATTGTAAACATTATGTTCTGCAGGCAGGCACAAGTCAATCTGATACAGGTCGTCCTCCAAGTTTATTACAAACGACGTGCCGTCTAGCGTTTCGGTTATACCTACCGCGAACACATCGGCAGGATTTTTAAGCCCGTAACTTACTGCGTTTTTCGAATGCAAAAGCAGTTCAACACCCAGAGCGTCGTCGGAATTTATGACAGCATATCTGCACCTGCCGTTTTTAAAAAGCAGTTTTTTGCACTCTGAATAATCTTTCATATTTCCGAAAAAATCAAGGTGGTCCTGCGTACAGTTAGTAAATATACCGACTTCGAAATCCAAACCAAAAATTTTATCGTAATAAAGTGCGTGCGCCGACACCTCCATAAAGACGTACTCAACCCCTGCCGCCGCCATATCCGCAAGTACTGAATACAGATAAACGGGGTCGGGCGTGGTAAGTTCGGGAGATATAAATTTTTCACAATACGAAATGCCGAGCGTACCTATTACACCAACGCTGTTGCCATTAGAGCGCAATATCGAAGCGAGCATATGCGTAACAGTCGTTTTGCCGTTAGTACCCGTTACCGCTACTATTTTTAATTTTTTATCGGCAAAACCGTAAAAAGCCTGCGCCGCGCGCGCAATCTGCGCCCTGCCGCTTTCCACAATTATCTGAGTTATGGGACAGTCCAGTTTTTTTTCGCATATGACCGCCGCCGCTCCACCATTTACAATTTCTAATATATTCTCATGGGAATCGTGTTTTCCACCCGTAAAACAGAAAAACAAATCACCTTCTTTAACCTTTGTACTGTCGGCGCAAAGACCGCCGATTTCTATATCGCAACTTCCGGCAACCTCTTTCACCTGTAAATATTTCAAAATATCGCTAAGCTTCATTATTCGTACCGCTCTATATTCTTGATTTTGATTATATCTTCGAAAATTTCTTTTGCTACGGGCGCGGCAACCGCACTACCGTAATATGTTCCCTGAGGTTCGTCTACGACTATAAGCGCGAGATATTCAGGCTTATTCGCAGGAAAAAATCCGCAGAAAGAGGATACATATTTTCCCTGTGCGACATGACCGCCCTCGTATTTTTGCGCCGTACCCGTTTTTCCGCCTACACGGTAACCTTCTATGAAAGCCTTTTTACCGCTACCCTCTGTTACTACGCCTTCAAGCATCTGCGCAAGCGCCTTCGATGCATTTTCGCTTATAACCTTATTCTTTAAAACAGGCTTATACTCGGAAACGGTCTTGCCGTCAGCCGAAACTATGCTTTTAAGAAAGTGCGGAACGTAATAATTTCCTCCGTTCACCGCCGCGCCTACCGCACAAGCAAGCTGAACGCCCGTTACAGCGATAGTCTGACCGAAACCGATACGCGCCAAATCGCAGTCTCTTACCGCTGTCTGCGGAACAAGCATACCCAACGCTTCGCCTTTGAAGTCGAGTCCTGTGACGTTTCCGAATCCGAAAGCGTTTAAATAGTTATAAAAAGTTTCACTACCCAAAGACAGCGCAATATCCGTAAAACACGGGTTGCAACTGTTATTTAAAGCTTCTGCAAGCGTTTGATTGGAATGTTTACCATTGGAATGGTCAGACCAGCATTTAATCTTTGTTCCGTCAACCGTACGCGTACGGCTTCCGTTGAAAACATAAGAATTAGAAAAAGCTTTATTGTTTCCCCTAATGTATTCTTCGATATTTGCGGCGGCTGTTACGACTTTGAACGTCGAGCCCGGTTCGTAAATATCGCTTACAAGTCCGTTACGGGAAAGCGCGTTTAAAGTTTGCGTATCATCGCGCGGAACGTCGTTCAAATCGTAGGACGGGTAGTTTGCAAGCGCCAAAATATCGAAATTCTGCGGATTTATGACTATGCAGGAAACAGCTTTTGCATTTGCTGAGGAATATACGCTTTTCATTGCGTTTTCTGCGGCAAGCTGAATATCCATATCAATTGTCAGTCTTATTTCGTCGCCGTTTTTAGCCGCCTTATAAACTACGACTGAATTTTCCGTTTCCACTCCAATAATATCGGTAGAATACTGTATTTCGCCGTTGATGCCGCTCAAAACATTGTCGTAATATTTTTCTATACCGCTGAGCCCCGAACCGTCGTTCGCCGTAAAACCCAAAACCTGACATAACGCGTCGTTATATGTATACCGACGGCTGTTATCACGCGAATAATACACGCCTGCAAGGTCGTATGAAACTAATTTTTCAACGCTGTCTTTACTGACCTGCCTTGCAACGGTAATTTCCGAAACCTTTCCGCCCGAAATTTTTTCTAAGATTTTTTCAGGCTCCAAATCAAACAAACCGCTGAGCACGGTCGCTGTGTACTCTTTATTTTTAACCGCATTTGGACGCAGAAACACACTGTATGTGGTTTTATTGCCGGCAAGCACGGTACCGTTCCTATCCGAAATCACACCCCTTGCGGCAACAACTGGTATTTCCCTGTTCCACTGGTCGGCGGCAAGATAGGTCAAGTCTGAACCCCAAGCTATCTGAACATATAACAGCCTGCCCAAAATAATGAAAAAAATAAAGGTTATTGTCAAACCCAATGACAATAACCTCTTTTGTAAAACAGTTAAAGAAAACCCTTTTTTATTTATTCGTTTTATAACGATAGACCCCCATATATGCTTGAATTAACGCAATTTTATGGCTTTACCATTCCGATTGAAAGCGCAAAATCTTCAGCGTTATCGGCGATATTTTCAATGACCGAATTCACCTCATCGCTCACGCCTGCATAAGACGCTTTTACTGTCGTCAAAGACGTTTGAAGAGAGCCCAAGTCGGCGTTGACGCCTGAAATAATTGCGGAATTTACTATTATTAAAATAAACATAGCAACTATAACGCTGACTACAACCGCAATTATTATTTTTTCTTTTTTTGACAAGCTCGCGCGTTTTTCCACGCCGGTGTTTGCAATTTTGCCCTCTTCAACAGTCTTTTTGACTCCTGTAGTCTTGTACTGAATCGTCGTGGAAGTCGGACGCAAATCTTCGTTCTCTTCCTCGGCGTCAGCCGCAGCCATCTGAAGCTGCATTTCGGAAACCTTGCGGTTTACGGGGCTGTCCGCACGCCAAATTGCGCTGTCTGCCCTTGCATTCTCCACAAGATAAGGTTTTGCAAAAATATCTTTGGGCGCAGAAACTTTTGCAGCTTCCTGCGACCTGCCTAACACTTCGTCCACATTTGCATCGGAATTAATAAGCCTAGCATAAATTTCGCCTATCTTGGCGTTATGCTGCTCATCCTCGGACATACGGGTGTTAAAACCGCTATTAACTTTTATACGGCTGGTTGCTTCCTCTTTTTCTAAGGTCTGAACGTCCCTTTCCAACACTGCGACTGCCATCATTCACTCCTCATCGCAAATTAAACGATTTTTTCTGCTATTCTAAGTTTAGCGCACTTAGAGCGCGAATTTAAAGTCATCTCCTTTAAGCTTGCAACCGTGGGTTTTTTTGTTAAAACCTCCACCTCTTTAACCTTTCCGCATACGCAAACGGGTAAACTTTTATCGCATATGCAATCGGTTTCCAAATACCTGAACGCCTGCTTGACTATTCTGTCTTCAAGCGAATGAAAAGTTAAAATTACAATTCTTCCGCCTTTTTTGAGTTTTCTTGCAAGCCCCACGACACAATCGTAAAGCCCTTTAAGTTCGCCGTTGACGGCAATTCTTATCGCCTGAAAACTTTTTCTTGAACAAGGTCCGTTCTGCTGAAATTTTTTAGGTATGCTGTTTTCTATTATTTCCACCAGCTCGCCGCAGCAAGTCAAAGGCTTTCGGGTTCTCGCCTTAACCACGTTGGCAGCTATTAAAGATGCAAATTTTTCTTCTCCGTATTCTTTGAGAATTTTTATAAGTTCGGATTGGCTATATTCATTTACGACTTTTGCCGCCGTAAGTTCCTGCGTACGGTCCATCCGCATATCCAAAGGCGCCGAAGGTTTCATATAAGAAAACCCTCTTTCTTCCGCGTCAAGCTGCCAGCTTGATACGCCGAAGTCCAACATTATGCCGTCAAGACTTTCGACATCTGCCTCGCAAAGCACGCTTTGGAAATTTTTATAGTCTGATTTAAATATTTTATATCTGCCGCCGAATTCTTTTAATCTTTTATCAGCTTCGGCAATTGCATCGTCGTCCAAATCGGTAGCTATAAGTCTTCCGCCCGGCGCGGTGCGCTTCAATATTTCATAAGAATGTCCGGCTCCGCCTACCGTACCATCGAAGTAAATGCCGCCGTCTTTTAAATTAAGACCCTGCATACACTCTTCGAGCATAACGGGTATATGTCCGAAATTGCCCATTTAGATATCCAACTGTTTGAAAAGTTCGTCGAAGTTCTCGTCCTCGTCGCTGAAGTATACGTCGTAAACTTCCTTTGCCCAAATTTCAATTCTTTCACCTGCGCCGCAGATTACTATATCTTTGTCTATTTTAGCAAATTCTTTTAGTTTCTGCGGAAGTATCATTCTTCCCTGCGCGTCGCCCTCGACATAGCTGAACGATTTTGCGAAAACCCTTGCCGATTTCTGTTTATCGGCGTCGCTTATCTTTACGCTTTGTTCAAGCTTTTCGATAAGCTGTTTAAACCCTTCTTCATAGTAAACGAAAAGACAGTTGTTCGTACCTTTTGAAAAGTACAGACCTTTTTCTTCCCCTTTAAGTTTGTTAGGAATGCGTATTCTGTTTTTAGTGTCCATTTGGTGAGCATACTCACCTGTCAGATAAAACATAAAAACTGCCTTTTGTGGGTTTATAGGTACACTATACTACACTTCCTGTCCATTGTCAACCCTTTTATGGGAATTTTTTGGGATTTGTTGGGAAAAATTTCCCCATCTTCTTTTAGAAGACTATTTTTTAGTGACAAGCACTTCGTAAAATACACGCCTGTTTTTTTCCGCATCGCCGCCGACGAAGTTAATTTCCGGAATACTATGCAAACCGCTATCGTTCGGCGCGGCGTTTAAAATGTGTAAAAGTCTGTTCGCGGTGCCTTCAAGTCCGTCAAAAATCTTGCAGTTGTATTTTTGTGAAATATACTCCTTAGCAAATATGTAATGAGTACAGCCCAAAACTATATTTTTTACTTTCAGCGAAGGCAATAATTTTGAAATATCTTCCGCATTTAGACGGAAAATATTATCCTCGATATAAGCCGCCAAATCCGGACACGCTACTATACCTGTTACGCCGTTCCCGTACACATCTACAAGTCTTTTAAGACTTTCGCTTACAGCTGTGGCAGGCGTTGCCAAAACAGCGGAACTTTGCAGTGAAGCCGCCGCAGGTTTTACTGCCGGCTGAATGCCTATTATAGGAAAACCATATTTCTTGCGTAAACAACCGGCGCAAATCGCAGTTACGGTATTACAGCCGATTACTGCCGCCGACGGTTTTAACTTTTCTATTTCACTGAAAAATTTATCGGTTTTTTGAAGCATCTTTTCTTCTGATAAACTTCCGTAAGGCACATTGAAATTATCGGCAAAATAATAAAATTCCGCCTGCGGCATTTTACGCGCGCAAACATATAATCTGTCTCTTATACACATCT
>RYWC01000014.1 GCA_003979335.1 Clostridia bacterium | reverse complement strand
AGATGTGTATAAGAGACAGAATTAAATCTTAAAAAACTAAAACATATCAACGCGCCAATAACTTTGACTCCGAAATCAATTTAAAATAATAAAAAAGACAGCCCATAACGGCTGCCTTTTTTTATTGTCAAATATCAACGCGGCAAACAGCTTATAATTCAGCTAAATCTACCGATTAAAATTAACTTATTCTTTATTTGCTGTATTTTTTTTCGATTGCGGTTATTTTGTCAACCCTGCGCTGATGTCTGCCGCCCTCGAACTTTGTGTTAATAAAAGTTTCAACTATTTTTAATGCGTAACCCTCGCCGACAACCTTTTCGCCCAACGCAAGCACATTGCTGTCATTGTGCAGTCTGGTAAATTCGGCGCAATAACTGTCGTGGCAATGCGCGCAACGCACTCCGGGTACTTTATTTGCAACGATTGATACGCCAATGCCCGTTGAACAAACTACTATTCCTCTTTCACAGTCGCCGGAAGCTACGGCTTCCGCCGCAGGAAGAGCAAAATCGGGATAATCGCAACTATCCGTACTGTCAGTTCCGAAGTCGCAAATTTCATGACCTGCCGCCTTGAGATGAGCGGAAATTTTGTTTTTAAGGTTCAAACCGCCATGGTCGCAAGCAATTGCAATTTTCATTTTAAACACCGTCCTTATAAGTAGAAATATAATTTTTTATGATAATATCGCACGCGCGTGAAAGCGCGTCTCTTGTAACTTTGTAAGCATCCAGATTACAGCCGTACGGGTCGGGAACGTCGTAACCGCATAAATCTTTTATACAATAGACGTTTCCGCAAGCTTCCAGCATTTTTTTCTGGCTTTCAGTCATACAAACGACAATCGTGCTGTTTTCTATAAGCTTTTGCGTAAGCTGCTTAGGCGCGAATTTTTCAACGTCTATACCGACGTCGGCAAGCGCCGTTTTACTGTTTGCGCTTATTGTTCCGCCCACTTCCGCGTGTATTCCGCAGGAAGAAACATCCCACCACCGTATTTTATTGCGTTTGATTTTACTGCGCAACAACGCCTCCGCCATAGGGCTTCGGCAGGTGTTGCCTGTGCAAACAAACAAAACTTTTTTCCTTTTCATACTTTACCTGCAAGCTTTGGTAAGCCTGTTCATAACCCCGACCATTACGCCGTCCTGCTTTTCGGGCGCAACTGCTATTATAAGGTCGGAAATTTTTTCACCCTCGCGCAGTTTACTGTAAAGATTGGAAGCTATTTCTATTTCAGTCCGCCCGAGATTTAAAATATTTTCAACGCCCGATTTCTTTGCCGTAGAATCGTCGCACAAAAGATAAACTTTTAGTCCTTTACCGCTTTCTTCCCTGTAAGCTTTTACCGCTTCTGAAAGCTCTGAGCTGTAAAAAAGCATAGTTTTACAATCGGGAGAATAATGCTTGTATTTCATACCCGGCGAAATTGCGCGCATTCCATCTTTGTAAACGTATTCTCCGCAGTCGCCGGCAACTGCGGCTATCATTTCTTTAGTCACAAGTCCTGAACGGAGTATTACGGGAATATCGCCCGTACAGTCCAAGACTGTGCTTTCTATTCCGCCCGAAGAAATTCCGCCGTCAAGAATAAGACTTATTTTACCTTTCAAATCGGCGTAAACGTGTTCGGCGGAAGTCGGGCTGACATGTTTTGAAATATTTGCGGACGGCGCCGCAATAGGCAGATTTACATATTCCAAAAATTTCTGCGCGCCCTCATGCGAAGGTATTCTTACAGCCAAAGTATCTAAACCGCACGAAACAGACTTTGAAACCGTACCCTTACTTTTATAGACCATGGTCAAAGGTCCGGGCAAAAAGGCTTTTGCCAAAAGCCGCGCATATTCAGGCACATCGCAAACAAGCGAAGAAATATCATAATTTTTATGGACGTGGACTATAAGCGGATTGTCGTTAGGACGCCCCTTTATGCGGAAAATATTTTGCACCGCATTATCGTCGTAGGCGTTTGCGCCGAGTCCGTACACTGTTTCAGTGGGGATAGCCACAACTCCGCCGCTTAAAATTATTTTTTTTGAAAGTTTCAACGAACTTTCATCGATTTTCAAAACTTCAGTATTCATATATTAAAACGGCGGCTCCTCGTCTTCGGGCGGCGCGTCCTCTTCGGTGAGGGGCGCGACCTCGTTATTGCCGCCGTAACCGTTCGGTCTGCTTGACGACGCCCTTTCTTCCATTGATTCGCTCATTTCGGGATTAACGAATTTAGTCAGCTCGCCTTTGAATCTAAGCGGTATTCTGTCGAGACTGCCGTTTCTATTCTTCGCTATATTCAAGAATGCCTGTCCTTTCTGCACTTTGCCGCTCTTCATATCCTCTTCGCTTGCCGTAACGTCGGGACGGGAGATGAACATAACCATATCGGCGTCCTGCTCTATCGCGCCCGATTCGCGAAGGTCGGTAAGCTGAGGCTCGCCCGACTGTATACGTCTTAACTGGGAAAGAGCGATTACCGGTACGTCAAGTTCTTTTGCCATAATTTTAAGGTCGCGAGTAATGGAAGCAACTTCCTGAACTCTGTTTTCGTCGCCGCCTTTTTTTCCGCTTGACATCAGCTGAATATAGTCAATCATTACAAGGTCTAATTCACCGTTGTTCCTTGCCTTTATCCTGCGGCATTTTGAAAGAATTTCAGCAGGCGTTACCCTTGAGCTGTCGTCTATGCTGATTTTACACTTTCTTAATCTTTCGCTCGCTTTGGCAAGTTTTTTCCAATCGTTTTCGTTAAGTTTACCCGAAAGCGCGGTTGACATACTGACTTCCGCATTCGCGCAAAGCAATCTTTGTATAATCTGAACTTCGGGCATTTCAAGCGAAAATACGGCGCAGACTTTGCCTTCGACCACCGCGGCATGCTCGATAATGTTCATTGCAAGCGAAGTTTTACCCATACCGGGACGGGCGGCAAGAACTATCAAGTCCGATTTCTGAAGACCGTTAGTAAGCCTGTCAAGCCTGTTGAAACCTGTTGCTACTCCACGGTAAGCGTCTCTATCCTCGGAAAGCTTCTGAAACTTTTCAAACACCAAATCAAGCCCTTCGGAACTTCTTATGTCTTTTACTGCCGAAGTGTCGTTTACCTGTGATACAGAATAAATTCTTTCTTCTGCATATTGTATGCTTTTTATAGAATCGTCGCTGGACTTAGAATAGTCGGCTATATCTCTTGCGGCACGTATTAGGTTGCGGTTTACGCTGTCGCGCCTGACTATATCAAGATAAAATTTATAATTTGCAGCCGAAGGCGTTACCTGCACCAACTCGGTAAGATAGTTTATTCCGCCTGCCTTCTGCAAATTGCCTTCGCCCTCCAATCTGTCGGACAAAGTGACTATATCCACGGGTTTTCTATCCGCAAAAGTCATTTTTACCGCATTGATAATATACTTGTGCGAATCCTGATAAAAGTCGTTTTCCGAAAGCCCGTCAAGCACTTCAGGTAGTATTTCGTTGTCTATAAGCATACACCCTAAAAGAGCCTGCTCTGCGTCCAAATTGTTGGGCATAACGTTGTTTTTGTCTGACATAGTACTTTGCAAATCCTGAGTTTTATTGTTTTTAACCGTAATTTTAAGCTATTTTTGTAAAATATCGGTAAATTATTTTAAATTCATTAATTTTTCCAATTGGATTAAAGTTTCGTCAAATTCTTTCATCGCCACCTCAAAAGCCTGAGGTTTAGACAGGTCTACGCCGGCAAGACGCAGAAGCGAAACGGGATCCGTAGAACAGCCGCCGGAAAGAAATTTGAAGTAATCTTTTACTGCTTTGTCACCCTCGGTCATTATGCGCTTGACAATGTTTATAGCGGCTGTAATTCCCGTCGCATATTTGTAAACATAGAACGAGCGGTAAAAATGAGGTATCCTTGACCATTCGCAAGAAATATTATAATCGTGTTCGATATCTTCGCCGTAATATTTTTTGCCTATACCTGCATAGAGTTCGCAAAGATTTTCTTTGGTCAAAGGTTCGCCGCCCTCCGCCATTTCATGTGCGCGCGCTTCGAATTCCGCAAACATTGTCTGGCGGTGAAGAGTTGCGCGAATGCTGTCAAGGTAATAATTCAAAAGATATTTCTTTAAATTTTCGTCCTTTGCCCCTTTAAGCATATGCTTTAACAGAAGCACTTCGTTTACCGTGCTTGCAACTTCCGCAACGAATATTTTATAGTCGGACTTTGCGAAAGGCTGATTTTTCTGCGAAAAATATGTGTGAAGCGCATGCCCCATCTCATGCGCTATGGTAAACACTTCGTTTAACGTAGGCTGATAGTTCAAAAGAACGTAAGGATGCGTGCCGGGACAACCGATACTGTACGCGCCGCCGCCCTTTCCATCTGTTTCTTCGACGTCAAGCCACCTCTCTTCGTATCCCTGTTTCAAAAGCGACTGATATTCTTTCCCGAGCGGAGCCAGCCCGTTTATAACAATTTCGTAAGCTTGGTCATAGCTGTATCTGACGTCAACGCCGCTGACCAAAGGCGCATAAATATCGTAAAAATACTGCCTGTCATAGCCGAGTATCTTTTTTCTGTCAGAAATATACCGGTGCATTGAAGGCAAATTTTCGTTTACGGCTTTAAGCAGGTTGTCGTAAACGCACCTGTCCACATCTTCGGCAAAAAGCGCCTGTTCAAGACAAGAGGAAAATTTGTAAACTTTTTTAAGATAGACGTCTTTTTTTACGTTTCCGTGATAAATAGAAGTCAAAGTATTAATTAAGCCTGTATATGCCGCGTAATACTTTTCAAAAGCTTCTTTCCTCTTCTCTCTGTTATCCGAATGAAGGATTATTCCGTAAAGTCCGTGGGTAAGTTTTGTTTTTTTGCCCTCCCATTCAATCTCGGGCAGAGGTAAGTCAAGGTTATCAATCATACCGAAACTTTCGATAAAGCTGTCGAAAATTTCTCCTGCCATACCTATAAGCTTTTCCTCGGCTTGCGATATAACATGAGGCTTGCCCTTTATGATTCTTTTTATCTGATAATCGTAATCCGCGAAATCCTTGTCCGAAATCAACGAATTCAAATAGCTTTCGTCAAGTTTTGCCATTTCAGGTTCATAAAACGCAAGTTCCGCGGCGTATTTCGAATATAACGCCCCGACTTTTGCCTTATACGAATTATATTTTGAAACGCCTCGGTTTTCGTCGTTACGCATGTGTGCATACACGCCCAAACGTTCGAGACTTATGGAAAATTCGTCATTGGCTTTTAAAAATTTCAGAAGTTCATCTTTTTGCCCGAGTTTACCCGAATAGAGCGACAAATCAAGATTGCTTTCGGCTTTTTTAAAAGCCTTTTCCCAGTCTTCATCCGTGGCAAAAATATCTTCTATTTTCCATTTGTACTGTTCTTTGACCTGTTCTCTAGTCATTTTAAACCTCTTTTATTTGCCCCAAAGGGTGAAATTGAAAAATGTATACATAGCCGTAGTAAACGATTTTACACTCATAGCCCAATCAGGAACTACCCCGACCAGATTTTTTACTGGATAATCGCCGTTCTGCCGACTGTCGGTACTTTCGTTTCTGTTGTCCCCGAGAAGAAACATACAGCCTTCTTTCACTGTGCGCTCTTCAAAAGAATTAACGCTTAATTCGGGGTCGTTATACACCAGATAATCTTCTTTCACGGCGTTTCCGTTTACATACAGAACGCCTTTCTCCATTTTTACAGTGTCGCCGCCGAACGCCATAGCCCTTTTGATAATATTTCCCTTTTCGGTATGACCGCCGTAACTGACTTCCCTGTATACAATTACAATATCGCCGTAATCGGGCGAAGCGTGTTTATCGACGTAAATAAATTCGCCGCCGCGCGTATTTTCGCTTCTTGCGCCGATAAGCGTCGGTTGCATTGAAACGTTTACAACGTAAATCCCCATAAAAAGTATGTTAAAAACAACTTCCAAAATGAGAATTACGCAAAACAGGACGATTATTGCGTTTAAAAAAATATTAAACGGCGAGCGTCCGCTCTTTTTATACAGTCCTTTGCGCGCCTCGTACGGATAAACGCAGTTCCCTGTCAGCTTTTCTGCCATATTCACCTTAAAGCCACATAATGTTGTTTACCGCATAACCGACGGGACAAGTAAGCGTAAACTTTAAATCGCCCGTAAAATCGGCAAGCGGAACTCCGCTTGCGGTTTTGAAATTTTTACTTTCAGAAATAATCGTCTGCCATGCTCCGCCGACGACGCTTATAACGTTGACATACTCTTCACCGGAACTTAAATCAGTAAAACTGAGCGTCAGCGTTGAGCCTTCGTCACTGAAAAAGTCCATTGACAGAACGCTGTTTGTTGTGGGCGCAAAACGGGGATTGCTCATCCTGAAAGTAGAAAGTCCGCACTCTGAAAACAGCCCTTTTACGCCTTTTGTCTTAGTCACAAGTTTCGGCAGTACAGATTCGCTGGGAAAGAAAATTCCGCCGACCGCCAAAGACGACGAATCCGCGACGGAAAAATCGTCGGCAACGTCCTTATCATTGTACATTACACGGCATTTGCTCTTCATATTGCGGAACATGCCGCTGATTTTTTTCACGGTCATTTTAGACCATACCGTAAATCCGTTGAGATATTTGACCCTGCAAAATACAAAGATTGTCGAAGTCTTTTGATAAATATTCAGAAAGTATTCGTGAACATTTTCCGACTTTCTGCCTTTTTCGGGACAGACGCACCATTCACGAACAGTAGAATCGATACAATCCTCGGCAAGATAAAGGTTACAGCTTTCAGCTATACCCCTGCCGTCAAACGTTACCCTTGCTATAAGGTTTGACATTTCGTCTACCTGAACGGTTATTTCGGGAGGCGACGGAATAAAAACCTGTCTCTTTTTAAGTGTTTTATCAAGAATAAGGAACATATCGGCAATACTTTTAGAACCAATCGCCGAATTGCATTTAACCGAATAAGAAATTGCGCTGTCCTTTATGAATTCCTGATTTATACGCGAAAACGTATCGTAAGCCCTGTCATAATCGAATTTTGCGTCATTTGTGGAACAAAGCATCAAAACAGGACATTTGACGTGAGGCGCGTACGCCTGTGAATCTATACCGGCAATAAAACGGTATCTTTCTTCGTCCAAATCAGGGTCTTCGTTTAAGTATTTGCTAATTCCGTTATATGCTTTCCAACCGGCGGCACATACGGGAATTATGCAGGAAAATTCGCCTGCAACTCCGAGCTTCCAAGCAATTTCTCCGCCGTCTCGTATACCCACCACAGCAATATTGCGGCTGCCCGTGCGCTCTTGTATAAATTTACGGGCATAAAGTCCTATGCCTACCCACTCAAACCAACTCGTCTTATCGGCGCTGTCGTCAACGTAATCTTTTTGTCTGCCGCATTTAGCCGTGTTGGCATAAGAAACGTTGCTGGGGTAACGCGTAGAAAAAACAGTATCTTTCCACTCGCCACGGTAATCGACCATAAGCGCCGTATAACCGCGCGTTACAAAAAACCTTAAAACTTCCTCGTCAATCGTGTCAGTACTGTCGGGAAAAATAAGAACGGTTCCAGCCGCGGGAGACTGCACGTCGTATGCGAAAGCGGCGGCAATCTGCACCCTGCCGCAACCCGTTTCCCTGCCCGAAAAATTCATATATTCGATTCGGACATCATCCGTCTGCTTGGACGACAATATAACGGGAAACGTAGGAAGTGAAACGTCAAGATTATTAAACAATGACAAAGGCGTTAAAATTTTCGGCAAAACGTACTCCTCAGCAACTTACATTCACGGTTGAACCGCGGCTTTCAGTCGCTTTTATAACTGTTATTTTACTGTCTATTCTGTTTTTTAGTTCTTCAACATGGCTTATTATTCCGATAGTAAAATCAGAGCTTTTAAGCTTTTCAAGCGCGTCCATAACGGTATCCACAAGAGAACTGTCGAGCGTGCCGAAGCCCTCGTCAAGAAAGAAAAACTCAATAGATTTCATTGATTTGGCGCAAATAGTCTGCGAAAGCGCAAGCGCGAGCGAAAGTGAAACCAGAAAAGTCTCGCCGCCCGAAAGGGTATTGACGCCGCGGAGATTTCCGCAGTCGAAATTGTCGCCGACGTAAAAATTATTATCTTTATATGTCAAAAAATATCTGCCGTCATTCAACTTTAAAAGTATTGACGAAGCAATTGCCGATACGTCGCAAAGATACTCTTCGGCGATATATTCCATAAATTTATTGTTTTTCGTTACTTCTTTAAGCCTTGCCAGAAGTGTGCGCTTATTTTCAATCAAATTGTATTCTTTTTGAATTGCACGCTTTTCTTTTAAGCGTTTTTCAAGGGTTTCGCATTCCTTTTTTAAAACGGCTATTTCACCGCTTAAAACAGCTACACCCCCTAATATGTCGGACTTTTTCTGTTTACACTCTGCATATTCCTCTTCATTAAAGGTCAAAACACCGTCTGTTTTTTTCAGCTTTTCCGCCCTGCTTGTAAGCAAAGCAAACTTTCCGTCAAATTCTTTTAAAACATTTTCGGCTTCCTTTAAAGATTCGAAACGTTCCGCAAGTTCGATACAGTGTTCAAGCGTACCAAGCTTTGAAGCTTTAACTCTTTCAGCTATTTTCAAACTTAAAAATTCAACTTCTTTTTCTGCCGTCTGTTTTATGGTTTTATATCTTTCCGCATTTATTTCCAAATCGGTTTTTGCCTTTCTCAGATTTTCGAAATTTCCGACAAGTTCTTCCTTGCGGTGTTTCATTAATTCAAGTTTTCTATTGTTATCGTCTATAACTTTTCCGAAATCTTTGCAATTCTCGCCGAATAAATGCGCCAATTCGCCGCGTATGGAGTCCGCCGCTTCTTTTAACTCGGCACCCTCCTTTATCGAGGCGCTTATTTCATTTTTCTTTATTTCAATCGCAGATGTAAGCTTCTGCACGCATTCCCTGCACGAATTTACCGTTTTTTGTTTAAGTTCTCTGTCCTTAAGCGCATTCTGATAACTGTTTAACTGTTCGTAAGCTTCTTCTGAAGAAAAATCTTTTACATCGTTCACGCGAGTGCGGTATTCAGAAATTTTACCGTTTACTTCACCACTGACGTATTTATAAAACAAAGAACCATCTTGATAAACTTTTATATTCTTGCCGAAATCAGTAAAGTATTCAAGCGATTTCTCGTATTCCCCTTTGAGAACGGCGCCCTTAAAACCGACGTTGATTATTTTAGAAAAATCGCATTCGGACGTCTCAGCCAACTGTTTTTCAGCATCCGAAAGCAAAATTTGGGCTGAACCCAATTGGGCGTTTAAAGCTTCTATTTCCTCTTCCTTTTTACGGTATTCCTGTCTCTTTCCGTTTAACGATTTATCGAAATTTTCGAGTCTTTGCCTCATATTAAAACTCGATTCGTACAGCAGTGACAATCGTTCGCACTCTGAAATTTCTTTTTCAAAGTTACCGTTCGAAAGCTGTCTTTGAACGTTTAAAATTTGCGCAGAGACCTTGTCGATTTCAGTTCCGATTTGACTAATTTTTTCAATTGACCCCCGAATATCATTGATTTTTGATGTTTTTTGCTCGTATTGAGCAACAATTTCTTTACATACGGGAAGAACTGAAAAATCCTTTCTTAGCTTATCTATTTCACCCTGTTTTTCTCTTAATATACCAATTTCCGTTTCAAGCGCATCCAATTCGGCGCGGTTTTCATAAAGTTTTTTAAGCTTTTCACACTTGTCGGTTAAAACTTCTGCTTCTTTATTTTGCTTACTCAATAAGTCAGTTTTTGAATTGACCCCCATATATGCTTGATGTAATGCATTTTCCGTCACTTCTTCGTAAGCTTGCAACCTGCCGCATACATTTTGATATGCGCCTTCGGTTTCGGTATTTAAAGCGTTCAATTTTTCTTTTAATTTGTCGCCGTACTTGGATAGCGAAAACAATCTTTCGATAAGCGCAAGCCTTTCACGCGGAACCGATTTGACAAATCTTGCAAACTCGCCCTGCGGCAACGCAATACACTTTCTGAAATCTTCCGCCTCTACTCCGATAATTTCGGCAATTTTTTTCTCAACCGCGGAAGCTTTATCGGCAAGGCAAATATTCTGCTCGCCGTCTGTTTCGTAAAGCGCAGCTTTGTGCGTGCCGTACCTGTCTTTTTTTAAAACGCGCTCTACGAAATATATCTTTCTTTTTCCTTCGTTCAAAATGTTAAAAGTAAATTTTACGCTTGCCGCTTCGCTGCGATAGTTGATTATATCGCTTTTTTCCTTACTTCTTTCTACGCTGCCGTAAAGCGCAAAATTTATACAGTCTAAAATTGTGCTTTTGCCGCTGCCCGTATCGCCGAATATGCCGAAAAGCCCCGTTTTAGTCAATGCTTCAAAGTCTATTATTGTATGCTCGGAAAAACTGTTTATTCCTTCAAATTCCAATTTTAACGGTTTCATTCTTCCTCCGTAAGCGAAAGAAAAAGCGACAAAAGTTCCTTCGGAACGTCTGCACCGTAACGCAGTTTATAGTAATCCGAAAAAAGTTCGGACGACGATTTGTTTTTATTTGAATACTTGCCGTAATCTATTTCCGCGCTTCTGACTTCCGCCTTTAAAGAAACCAGATTTTCATTCTCTCGCAAAGACTTACTCTCCTGTGGGGTCATCGGCGCGTTCAAGTTAATTGTAAGTTCTACAAAATATTCGCTGTATTTTTTAAGAAGCGAAATCCCGTCCTGCACGCTGTTTGCTTGCAGGCGCACTAATTTTCTTGCAGAACTCAGTTCAACCTGCGAAAAGTTTTCCACTCCCCTTTCAGTCAAATCAAAGACGTTCACGGATTTCACCGCTCCGCATTCGTCAAACGAAAACTGCATCGGCGCGCCGCTGTAATATGCGTTTTTACCTATGCGCTGTCTTTTGTGAAGATGCCCCAAAGCGCAGTAATCGCAGGACGGCAAAAGTCTTAAAGGCACCGAACGGGTTCCGCCCAAATCAATTTCTCTTTCGCTTTCGCTTACACTGCCGCCGGCGACGAAGATATGCGATAAAAATATCGAAGGAATATTTTTTGCTTTGCCCTCTTCTCCGCAGTTTATCCAGCGCGTCATCTTTTCTTCGAAAGTTTCTTCCGAGCGCCCTTCTTTAAATCTTGCTTCGTTGGGATATGGAAGAGCGTTGATATAAACCTGTTCGCCCCTGTCGTTTTCAAAAATTACCCAACCTGCGCCCGATTTTACGGGATGCGTTCCACCGATGGATTTACATACAACTGCATTTAAACTGTTGCCTAAAATGTAAATATTGTGTTCCTGTGCCAATACCGAAGCCGCCGTAAGACGGACATGGTCATCATGGTTGCCGCTTACAATCAAAACCGCGCAATTTTCTGCAAGAAGTTTAACGCCCTGATAGAAAATTTCTTCGGCTTCCGCCGACGGCGTATAAGTATCGAAGACGTCGCCTGCAATGAGCAAAAGTTCCGTCTTTTCGCAGCGGCATACTTCCGCAAGTTCGCAAAATACCGCCCGATATTCCGAAAACCGCTCTCTTCCCATTATTTTTTTGCCGATATGCAAATCGGAAGTGTGCAAAATTTTCATTATAAGCTTAAAATTTTATGACAAAATGCGGCGATTGGTGTTGATTTTTAGACCGTTTGCCTTTATAATGTAATTCACCGCTATTTTAGATTATAGTTCATTTGGAACAAGAAATCAAGCGTAATAAAGGAATTTAGGTAAAATGGCTTTTATTTCGGCCGCAGACGGATTTATAAAAAAATCCGTGACAAGCGTTGAAAACAAGTTCATATCAAAGTACCTGCCGACGATGGACCCCGTCGCCGTAAAGGTATACCTTTACTC
>RYWC01000013.1 GCA_003979335.1 Clostridia bacterium | reverse complement strand
CCTTGACCGCCCGCAAGGGCGGCAAGCGGCGCGGAGGTTTGATTATGACAGAACAGACCCGCCCGAACAGCCCGCCAGACGGCGAAAAAGGGCGCAAGGAGGCACGGCGCGACAATGAGCAAGCAAACAGCCAGCACAGGAAAACCGACACGCAGCGCGGCGCAGATTAAAGCGGATAAGGCATACCAAGACCGCAACCGCCAAAGCAAGGCAACCCAGCAAAAGCAAAATTTTAAAAACGTTGCGGCCACACTACCAAAGACGGAAGCCGAGCGGATCACGGGAATTTTTAAGGCGCACGGAATGAAGCCCGCCGAGGTAATACGGCGCGCCGCCGTCAGAATGGAACAGGGCGACGACCTCCGCCGCGACTATGACCCCGCCAGCAATACGCTTCAGCCCGCCCAGCAGGGCGCAGGCGGTAACGGTAACGACGACAGCGAGAGCACCGACGACCCCGCGACGACCTAACCGCCCGCCCAAGTCAGCACAAGCAGACAAAAAGAGAATAAAAGACAAAACGCGCCACGCCCGCAAAGGTAAAGCAGACCAGCCAAACCCAGCGAGCGCGGCGCAATTTTTCTGCAGTCAGTCAGGGCGCAACCAAACACCGCCAGAGCCGACCACCAAAACAAGGCAACCAAAAACAGACGACCACCGAACGACAACAGACCCGCCAAGCCTCCGCCCAGCGTGAGAGCGTAAGAGCGCGCCCAGCCCGGCGCAAGCCGTCAGCCCTACCAGCGAGCCACCAAAGGCAGAGAGCGCGAGAGAATGAGAGCACCGCGCCCAGAAGAGCCGCAGCGGGCAACCGCCGCACCCGGCGACCCCTACAACACCAACAGAGAACAAGCACCCGCCCAGAGCCACGCAGAGAGCCGACAAGCAAACCCGCAAAGGGTAAACCCAGAGCAAGCCCGCAGCCGTCAGCCGTCAGGAATCACGCAACACCACCAGAGCAAGAGCAGAGCCGAACGCAACCGCCCAGCCATGAGCCAAGACAGAAAAACACCAACCCCAGCCGAGCAGATCCGCCCCAAGTGAAAAAGGGAAAAGCGGCAAGGGCTAACCCAAGCACCACAACACCGACCCCAGACAGGGCAAGCACGGCGGGCAGAGTACAGCAGAGCCAAGCCGCACGGAATCAGACCCCACCGAAAAAGAGCGCGCCGAAAATATTAAAGGGAAATAAAAGAGCGGAAGCGGCGCACCCCATAAAGCACCCAAAACCACACCCAGCACCCCGCGACCCAAACAAACACAACCCAAGCCACCAACAGCAGGCGCAACCCATACCAGCGGCGGCGCGCCCTACCATATACAGACCCCCAAAACAAGGCAAAACAACCCCGCGAGCGTTTAAAACCGTTTGCGGGCTTTTCTTTTCTTTTATTTATTTTCTTTTCTTTTTAAGTATAATATTTTATTTAATATAAGCACCCAGAGCACCAGAGAAGAAAACACAAACAAATTAAAAGAGTTATAAACATATAGCAAGGCAGAGCAGACCCACACCAAGCACCACAACAACAGCAACCACGACAGCAGACAAGGCAACCACAAGACCAGCCACCCAGCACCCGGCAAGGCAAGACCCCAGCAAACCCCGCAACCATTAAAAGCGAAAAGCAGACAACCAAAACAGACAAACAGAAATAAAAAAGGCAGGCAAGGCAAAAGGCAGAAGGGCGGCGGCACAAAGGGCAGAGGCGGCAGACCCCGCCGCGCTTGTTCATTTTTTAAAACACCATTTTAAAAAGTAAAATTTTTTATTTTATCCGCGCCCGTCGTCGTTTGCGTTTGTTTTGCGTGAAGACCCCGCCGAGCACCGCCCCAGCCCCAGAGCCACACAACGCGCCGCCCGTCGTCAAAGGGCTTTACATAATAACGCATTAAGTAAAGCACTTTACACGCAAGCACGGCGGCGGGGGTACTTTTTCGAGCAAAAAACCGAGAACGGAACGCCGAGCGAGCCTTTGCACCGCCTCGCCTAATCTTGTTCGCCATTTCGATTTCGCAACAGTCGGGGCACCACAACACAAGCCATTGCTCACACATAGCACACATACGGTTCAGATAATAATAAGAGAGTGGTTGGGATACAACGAGCAAAGTTCCGACCAGCGAGTAGGTACGGTGCAGGTATAGTCCGGGTGTACTTCAACCCTCCACTGAAAAAAGTTCCGAAAAAAGGTTGCGCTTTTCAAAAAATGGCGGTAGAATGAGCGCAAGAAAATGACAAACCGAGTGGGGCAAGAATGGACAGGGACAAAATCGAAAAATTTCTCACAATCGCATCGGGAAAGAAAGTTCCGAAATGGCAAATCAAAGTTTTGATAAAAATGCGCGAGCATATAAAACGAACGCGCGGCGAGAAAAGTTCCGAATGCCGAAAATAAGCACCCCGAACTGAAAAATCAGTACAAAAAGTTCCGAAACCCCGATTCAAAAAAATAAAAAATGCCGCAAGCGGCATACAGGAAATGAAATATGAGTAAAGCGAATACCCCCGCAGGGAATACCCATACAGAAAACAGAAAAGCAAGTTCCGCGCCCCCTTTTAAGAACAAGGTCCCGACTTTGCGCCAAGCCAGCAAAAGCGACCCTTACGGAATGAACGTCAAAAAAAGTTGCGCGACCTGCCGATGGTTCGACACAGAGCCATTAGCTGCGCCGGGCGGTTGGTGCCGTAAGTTTCCTTCCCAGCAAGTAAATTGCGGTGTCGGCGACGTCTGCGACTGTTGGGAACAGAAAGGTAAGGCGGGGGCGTTATTAACTGAGCAGGAAGTACTTTCTCGAATAATAGACGGTGCCGCCGGGTATCAAGTAGTCCTTCCGCGAATGCAGGGAAAGAAAGTTGCGATTGATACTTTGAATTACAAAGCGCAGGTGGCCGCCGTAATGAGTAGCCTCGGTTGCCAAGACAAGGAATACATAATAAACGCCCTGAGCGACGAGCGCGTGAAAGCTGAAATCGTAAAGAAAGTTCCGCCGGGCGAGCTTGCCCTAAAACTAATCGAGGAGAAACCCCAAGAATGAGTGATAATGAAGATAAAGTAGTTTGCGGAATCACTATCGTAAACAGCCACAAAAGAACCCCCAAAGAAAGCGTTCAACTTTTTAATGAGAGTTTAAAAGCCGCCGCGATTACTTCCGAAAAACTTATTAAGGGGTTATCGGCTATGAATTCAATGTTAAGTAAAGCCGTTTCCGCGTCCGAAAAAAATTTTTAAAAAAATGTGAATATCTTTTAATCCAAAACTGAAAAAGCGTGTTACACTGCGTATCGTCAAGTGCAGGTGACACCCCATATTGTCAAAAACAAGCGTCCGTCCTCTGCACAATAGACGGGCGATTTTGTTTTTATAGCGCGGTAGTGCAGTGCTCGGATACTTCGGACTTTTAATCCCAAATTGAGCCGGGCGCGACCATTCTCCGCGATATTTTTGAAAGTGCACTGTCGGACAGTGTAGAAAACGGTTACTTCGCATGGGTAAGCCGTAGGTCGTAGGTTCGAGTCCTGCCGTCCCCGCCATTTTGGGGACGTAGCTCAGATGGTTAGAGCAACGTAAACGTTCCCGCTTTCGCCAATTCTTCCGATAGCACCCTCCTTTGAGAGAATCGACTTGCATAGTGCAGAATGCGGTTACTTCTTTACAAGCCAGCAATTTTTGTGAATGGTGTAACTGGTAACACAGCGGATAGTTTTATCCGAAGTTGAGGTTCGAGTCCTAAAAATTTCCGCATTCGATTATTCTTGCAAGCAATTCACCCTATTCAGAGGGTAGGCTATCGGCTGTTAAAGCTGGTAGCCTTTTTTAGTATCATCCCGACACAAATGTCGGTAAGATAAAAAAATTTGTTGGAGGCAGAAAAACCTATATGAAATTCTCACACAGCACCGTCGAAAAGTACACATTTAAGTTTGAAGAAAACGACGTACTGACAATCGACAAGCAAACCTTCCACCTGAGCGGTGGACACGCCGTATTTATTCTCGATACGGAAACCTATACGCTTTCAATAGAATGCGACTGGGGTAATTATTGTTACCGCTGGGGCGCAAACGACTACGAAACCTTTAAACAGTTAATGTGCAGAGTAAGTGCGGACTACCTTTTAAGGAAAATGTCGTCGCAGAGCGTGATTAACTGGAAGAAGACCAAAAAGCGGGCGCGCGAACTTTACTTTCAATGCGGCGGCGACCCGAACGGCGATAAAGAGCGCGTAAAGGAATTTCTCAATGAGATAGATAGGGTTGACGAAAACGAAGTCCGCTTTTACGACTTTATGACGGATCACAACCCCGAATTGTCTGAAGGCTCATTCTTCGTTAAGGAATTCCCCATGCAGGCGCAAATTATGGCAGAGATATTCAAAAAGTATCTTGTTGAACAACTGAAACTTGAAATGAAGGCGGTGGCATAATGGAACAGATAAATAAAGGCTTAGATTCCTTACTGAAATCGATTTTACACGATTTAAAGGAACACAGTTGCAGAGAGTGTAAATTCTTCTCGGACGACTGTCTGAACAAAATGAAAAACTACGCGACCAACGGCGGCACACTTTGTGAACATAACTGCGAATACTGCGGAAAGTTCAAGTGGGTTGTCGATAGAGCAAAGCACTACGCAGAGAAAACGGGGCTTACATTCGACGAGATACTGAAAGGCTGGGAAGAAAAACGCAACTACTGGTATATGAACTACTATCAGGACTGCAACCAGCCTGAACTTAAAGAGGGAACGCGAGTATTTGATACAATTCAGGACTTGCTGACTTCCATAGGTAAAGAAGGGTTCCGTTGTCCCTGCTGCGGTGGCATATCGAAAAACGCTTACGAATGCGATAGCGGACTTGAAGTAACGCGGAACAGCAATAAAGCTGTCTGCAACTGGAAATCTTACGGTCTTTTCGGTTGCTTAGGTAAAGGTGCTTACGTCTATGTAAAAGAAAAGCTCGCGGGCGAAAACTTGTTTATGCCTATTGCTTGGGAGGAAAAGAAGTGAGATTAACAGAAAAAACTGAAAGCGGAGAAATACGGCAACTGACAACAAGAGCAAATGTACTTTGCCGCCTTGCTGAACTCGAAGATAAGTTGGAAAGCGGGCAAGCATTGGAATTACCTTTTAATGTTGGCGAAAAAGTTTATCTTGTACGCCGAAATCGAAATCTTAAATGGGTAGTAAGTAGAACCAAAGTAACAATGTACTTAAAACACAATCGGCTCTTAGTCAAATGTGCTTGTGATAGCGAGTGGCACGAACCGCAAGATATGTTTGCCACCAAAGAACAAGCCGAAACTCGATTAAAAGAATTACAGGAGAATTTATGAGAGAGCATTTATTAAAAGGGTTCTATCCTAACGATAACGGTACGAATAAAATTGTACTTAACGATAAAGAAATTTTTGGTTGGTGGGTAGAAGGCGATATAGTAACCGACTACTGCACCGGGCAAAAGTTTATTCACCCTTATGGCGATAGCGCAAATGAAAGCGACAAAGTGAACGAAGAAGGTTGCTTAAAATTCTTTTCATTTGAAATACTACCTGAAACCGTCTGCGAATACACAGGTTTAGCCGACAAGAACGGCAAGAAGATATTTGAGGGGCATACCTGCACTGACGGGCAGAACTTATACGAGATTGTTTTTGACCGATACCAATTTGCAGTAAAAGTCATTAAGACACAACTTTCCCTTATGCAAAAGGGTGACATTTTCCCGCTTTGGCAATTTGATAATTGCGAAAGAAACGGTTTCAGAAAACTTGAAATCATAGGCGATATTTACAACACGACGGAGGGAATATGAGAGAGCATTTATATCGCGGTAAGGCAATAAACCGCGACCCGAACAGAACATACCGCACGGAATACAAAAACGGCGACTGGGTATTCGGCTTACTGTCCAAGCTCGACAAATACGGTGCGGAAATGACCAACGAAGACGGTGTAACCAGAATTGACGTTGACCCCGAAACCATCTGCGAATTTACTGGTTTTAAAGATAAATTCGGAAAGAAAATTTTTGAGGACGACATTGTTAAAGTTGTTACGCCTCGACAGCACGCAGTAGGTATTGTGAAAGTCGGAATCGGCGAAATCGACGGTGACGGATATAAGTTTATCGGGGTTTACGGCGAAATCGACGGTAAACGCGGTGAAATGGTAGCAAGGTCCGACGAAAACTATGAAGTAATCAGCAACATTTACGACACACCTGAACTGCTCAGTAAGGGGGACTAAAAACAATGATTATACATACTTGCCTTAGCATAGAAGGGGCAATTCGCAATGCCAAAGACCTTAAAGGTTGTCTTACTGTTGACGGAAAAACACTCGACACGGTAAAGGAAATAAGAGATTATATGCGCAAACAGCTCACAGAAGGCAAAAAAGTATTACCTATGTGCAACTGCGAGGGGTTTAGTTTTGAAACTGGCTGCCCCAAACACACCGAAGAAGCCGCACGCAAACACGATGCTGTTTGTCAGATTGCACAGGCGATTTGCGAAGAAAAAGAAGCCTGCGAACGCTACTGCGGAATCTGCACGGACTGTAAAGCATATCAGGAAGCTAAAAAAATTTACGAAGAAAGGAAGGGGTAAAAACAGAATGCTTAAACTTAAAGATAACGTAAACATAGAAGAATTAACCAAAATCGGCTTTAAGACCTTTAAGGTTAGCCGTGAACAGACAAATTACTATTTCGCCGTCAAACGCGGAATAAAGGTTATTTTAATCAACAACATAAAGCGCGAAGTGGTCGTAGATAATATCTGCCAGCCGCAACCGCATTTTCCTAATGGCGACACGCGCTTACACGCAAACATAAAGTGGCAACCGAAAGATACGCTGGTCGAAGACGGTATATTTGAACTTGTGTCGGCTGGGCTTGTAGAGAGGGTTTAAATGGGTGGAATTATAATACCGATTAAAAACTGGCGCGATTTAACAAAGTATGTACAGATTCATGGAGGAAACTTCTTTATCGAAGTTGCACCCTCAAAACGTAGATACAACATTACTTGGCTTAATGGTTGCTTAATCACTTACGATATAAGCAAACGACTGGCAAAGAAACTTATTAAACTCGGCATTGAATCAACTGGCATAGTTGATAACAAGGACAAAATTCCACAGTCCTGCCTGAACGTTCAGCAAAATAATCAGCGGATCGGCGCAAAACTCTTTGCAAACAAATTGAGCGAACTGTTTTGTCCCGAATGCGACTACGGTGGCGCGAATATAAGGGAAACCATTACCGCGCTCTTAAAAAAAATGTACGGTGGTGATAACAATGGCAAATAGAAGTACGCTTGCCGTATCAAAGCTGGACGACTTCAAGGAATGGCTTAAACAGGACGGCTGGGAACTTCAAGAACCGAAAGGCGAATGGGAAGTACTGAGAGCCGTTAAGCTGGGCAGAAAAAGACCGCTTATTGCTTACAAGCGCATTGACACAGACAACGGCACCGAACTCGTCCATTACACCGTTGAAGATAGGGATATGGGTGTAGTGTGGGCATTCTTAAAATCGAAAAAGGGAGGAAACAACTAATGGTAAGTTTTGACGACTGCGAAGGAAACCCCGGCGCATTAACATTTATGTCCGAGGCTTATATGGGCGGTAGTATGAGCAACGCTTTTAAAGCCGAGTCTGCATTTTCAAGAGTGGTTAATGCAGGCATACGCGGTGCAGATTTGTACATTCTCTGGAACGACTGCTGCGGGCGCGACACCGAATTCGCGCTTGACATAATGAAAAATCATGATATTGAAGAAATCAAAAAGCATATCAAAGGTGAGTACGGACGCGGAACACCTTTTGAAAAGGACGGCAAATGAACGCAATAATGAAACCAGTCGCGCCACAGATTTGTAAAAAAATCGCTGACGGCGAATGCTCGGTATTATTGACCACGGTTTTGCCTAAGTTGGAATCGCCATACAAAATCTATCTCTATTGCCCGCTTCCGAACCCCAAAAAAGACTGGGACTGGCAATACAAACCGCATTTGTATTCAAAAGGCGGACAGTTAAAATGGATTGATGGCGCATTTGAAAGCACATTCGGATGGGAATTAGCCCACCAAAAGGTTATCGGCGAAGTTACATTTGATAATGCCCCCATACAACTGTTTGAAAGTTTCTTTCCCACAATAAAGCGTACAGGACTTTCTTGGGACGAAATTAAAATGATTGCAAAAGGTAAGCCCATTTATGGCTTGGAAATTTCCAACATTAAAATTTACAATAGACCGAAAAAAATTGACGAATTCAGAGTTGGAAAAATCAAATTGCCGTGCGGGTACGGAAACTATAATACTTACGAAAAAGTTCTTTTAACCCCGCCGCGCCACTTTTGCTATGTAAACGAATTAACCACATAAAAAATTTCAGGAGAATAAAATAACAATGAGCAAATTTAATCAGACCAACACTATCAAAACCCAGAATAAGAGCGGACACGTCGCCTACTCAATGGCAGACAAGGACAAACTCGTAACTCAGGTGCTTACTTCTTTCTTCGGCGAAGAAAAGTACTACGGCGACACTACGAACGACCTTATCAAAACGGCTACTGCAGTACTGGGCGGCGCACCCAAGTTCGTTGCAAATCTCGCCCGTTACGCAAGAAAGGAAATACACTTGCGCTCGGTATCGCACGCGCTTACCGCGCTCATTGCAAACAACGTCAACAGTAAGGAATTCATAAAGGAAGTCGTTGCAGACATTGTAGAACGTCCCGACGATATTACGGAAATTTTGGCTTGCTACCTTACTATGTTCGGGAAGCCTATTCCTAACGGCTTGAAAAAGGCACTCGGCGCAGCAGTCGGCAAGTTCAGCACCTATCAGATAAGCAAGTACAACGGCGGAAATAAGACGGTTAAGTTTAAGGATGTATTAAAACTCACGCATACTAAACCGCAGACAAAAGAGCAGGAAGAACTCTTTAACGCAATCATAAATGACGCCCTTCCTACGGCAGAACGCTGGGAAACCGAGCTTTCAGCGAACGGAAATACCAAGGAATCGTGGGAAAAGCTCATTGCGGAAGACAAACTCGGCTATATGGCAATGTTGCGCAATTTGCGTAATATCATTAACGCCGCGCCCGAAAATATCGACAAAGTTTATACCAAACTTGCAGATAAGGCGCAGGTGCTTAAATCAAAACAGTTGCCTTTCCGTTTCTTCTCGGCGTACAATGAAATTGTAAAGGTGCCCGGCATAACGAATAAAGTGCTCGATACGCTTGAAACCGCCCTTGAGTATTCCGTTGATAATATGCCCAAGATAAAGGGCAGAACCGTTATCGCGGTAGATACAAGCGGTTCTATGGGACACGCTATAAGCGGTAAATCGGCTATCAAGTGCTGCGACATAGCACGTTTGCTCGGCGTGCTTGCAAGTAAAATTTGCGAAGAATACATAGTCTATACATTTGATACAGATATTTGGCAGGCTACTTTCTCAAGTAAGAACGGAATTATCAACTCGGCATTAAGTATTCCCGTGCAGGGCGGCGGAACGGACTTGACCTTACCGCTTAGGAAAATACTCAACTTGCCCGACAAGGTGGATAGGCTTATTCTTCTTTCGGACAACGAAATAAACAGCGGTTGGTACGGCGGCTATCAAAGAACTTGCCAGCCCCTTGCCGACGAATACCGCAAAAACAAGAACCCCGATTTCTGGGTGCATGCGATAGACTTACAGGGCTACGGCACGCAGCAGTTTATTGGCAAGAATACAAACATTATCGCCGGGTGGAGTGAAAAGGTTCTCGAATTCATTTCACTTGCCGAAGACGGTATTGGGAATCAGGTTAAGAGAATAGAGAATTACGGCTCTAAAAGCGAGTAAAAATTATGATTCAATTCAACAACACTAAAATCTTTACGGACAATATCGACCAGCCCGCCCTTGCACAGTTGCACGAGCTTGACAAAACGGGCGTATTTGCGGAATCTCAAATCCGCATTATGCCCGATTGCCACGCTGGGGCAGGGTGTGTAATAGGTTTTACCGCGCCCGTAAAGGACAAAATTATTCCGAACCTTGTCGGCGTTGATATAGGGTGCGGAATGCTCTGCGTAAATCTCGGCAAAATCGACATTGACTATAAATTACTTGACGAGATTATCAGGAACCGCATTCCGTCGGGTAGAAATGTAAGCACCTTTTCGGACAAGGCGCATGGGCTTATAGAGCAACTGCGTTGCAAGGACCACTTAACGAATAGGGACTGGCTCGAATGCTCGCTTGGAACGCTCGGTGGCGGAAACCACTTCATAGAAATTGACGAAGGACAGCACGGCGAAAAATATCTCGTCATACATAGCGGTTCTCGCAATCTTGGCAAGCAAGTGGCGGACTACTACCAAGACCGTGCGGCGAAGGAATATCGTGCAGCTTCCACAACGGAAGTAATTGCCGAACTCAAAGCGCAAGGCAGAGAAAAGGAAATAGCAGACGTTTTAAAGGTAATGAAAGCCGAAAAACCGAAACTTCCAAGAGATTTATGCTATTTGCAGGGCGATTCTATGGACGAATACCTTAACGATATGCAAATCTGTACCAACTTCGCCGATTTAAACCGCGAAACTATCGCTCAACGCATTATAAGCAATTATGCGGCAAAATGGTATGCCAACGGAAAGAACCCGCAAGCAATGGAATGGGGCGAGAGCTTTTTACACCGCAGAAACGGGTGGGAATTCGACTGGAAAAGAATTTCGTTTACTACGCGCCACAACTATATCAGCCTTGACGGTTACATTCGCAAGGGCGCAATTTCAGCCAAAGACGGCGAAAGAGTTCTTATTCCGCTCAATATGCGCGACGGTTGCATAATCGGTATCGGCAAGGGAAACCCCGACTGGAACTATTCTGCACCGCACGGCGCAGGTCGTATAATGTCGCGGTCCGAAGCCAAGAAAAACCTTAAACTGGAAGACTTCCAAAAGACAATGGAAGGAATTTACTCAACTTCCGTTTCCGCCGACACGTTGGACGAAGCACCTTTCGCGTATAAGCCGTCGGACGAAATTATTGAACTTGTTGCAGACACCGTATATATCGAACAGATTATTAAGCCCGTCCACAATTACAAGGCTACGGAGTAGATATGGCAGGTAACGAATCACTCAATAAAACCATAAACGAACAGGAACTCAACAAGAAACGTGCAGAACTGCGTAAGCAAACCGCCGACTTAATGCGCCTTGACGGAGCTTCCGAAGAATACATTGAAAAGTATTTGACAGATGCGGCAGTCGAAAATTGCTTATCAAACGGCTTTACGGCGGCAAGTTTAGCTTGGACGCTCTTGCACTAAAAAATTTTGAATACTTTTTGATACAAAGTTAATTTTTCGTGATATAATGCGAAACGCATTAGGCAAGACACTTTATCGGTGGGCGTAATATCCATCGCCTACCGTCAAAAGAAAGTAGCAATTTGGTCAACCGCGCAAATTGAAGGGTAACATTTCCCCAGATAGTCGCCAAACTGATTCGGTATGACAAAGTAAAGCAGAATGCCTTTTGCACCATTCGGTAGCCCCGCTCGTCCCCGTTTATAGGTTTTCGGTTGAACGGTGGGGCTACCACAAACTTAATACCGCGCCTATCCAGTGTAGCTGGGCGCGGTTATATGAAGAAATGCCGGGCAGAACGCTTGTCGGAAAAGATAGCGTTAGAGAGGTTAGCACTCTCATTCTTCACCAAATCCCATAAAAAGGGCGTTTGCGCGCCCCGCCGTCAAAAGGCGGGGAAGTTTATCGGGTCCTGTACGCTTATAAGATAAGTTGCGCGCGGTGTATAGGTATTCGCACTGAGAATCAGTGCCGCCGAACCTATCAAGGCTTGCCCCAAGGTTTGGCGCATCAGAAAATTTCCGTTAAAAAATAAAAACTCGCGGTGGGGGCAAGGCAACACTGCGAGTTTTACTCTATGGTTCTTTCGTCTAAACTGGTTAGGACAGCAGACTTTCACTCTGCAAATGGTTTGGGTTCAATTCCCCCAAGAATCACCACCAACATTGGGGTGTCGCCAAGCGGTAAAGCACGGGATTTTGATTCCCGCATTCGTAGGTTCAAATCCTGCTACCCCAGCCACTATATTCCCGGATAGCTCAGTAGGTAGAGCACCTGACTGTTAATCAGGCTGTCGCAAGTTCAAGTCTTGCTCTGGGAGCCAAATGAAACTTTCTCAACTAAGGGCGCGGGTACCAGCGTAACGGTCTATGGTAAATAGCCGAGAAAGGTTCAGACTACTTAATCATAGCAGGGATTGTACAGCCCTTCGGTACCCAGTCCGACGCGGGAACAGCGATAAGTTCCGTAACGCTGGCGTAGCTCAACAGGCAGAGCAACTGATTTGTAATCAGTAGGTTGCGGGTTCGATTCCAGTCACCAGCTCCACAGAATTTAATAGGCGGTAGGCTTATGGTATATCTTTACTACTGGGACGGCAAGCTGAAAGATGCGCCCCACAAATTCCCTGAAAGTACGGGACTTGTGCGCCAGCACAATAACTGGACACATAAAATTGACGGTACCAACGGTTACACTTCAACTACGGAACGCTTAAAGCGTTTAGTTGAGAAGAATAAGAAGACCAACGTTGATTTTCACGTCTTAACAAACTGTTTGCACTTGGCGGAAACCCACAAATATGTTTTTGCTTGTAACGCAGAACATACTACTTGGGTTCTCGTTGAAGATAAATCAATTTTAAAAAAGGGGTAAATTTATGGAAAAACTCAATATGCGCATTCAGCGCAACAATAACCTTAACGACGTTTACTATGAAGACGAAGTAGGTCCCGGCAATGGTCGCCATTACTACGAAGTCCGCAGGGGCGACAAAGTAGTAGCGAATATTCAGTTCCAGAACGGACCGCGCAACGTCGAGGGTTCCATTCCCGGCGTAGTAGAGGCGGATCTGCTTGAAATCGTCCGCCACAGACTTCAATGCTTTCAAAAAGGCGAGTTTGCGACAAGAGAGAACGCTCTTGCGCTTACAGCCACTGAAGAAGCCCTTATGTGGATGAATAAAAGGACAGAGGACAGAGCTGAAAGCGGAAAGCTCGGTACCTATCAGAAATAGAAATGACCAAGGCAGAATTAGAACAGGCTTATGACCGCGTTTGTAAAGAAAACGATGCACTATGCTCAATTCTTTACGAGATTAAAAAGGTTATGGTGCCTGCCGCCGAAACTTTCGAGAGGGACTTCGCCGAAGATACACCTTACAATAGGGGTGTAAAGCAAGCGTTGTTTGTCATTTCCGAAACAATAAATTCAAAGCTCAAACCGTCGTCTTGGTTGTACTGTCCAACATTCAAAAATCAATTAGAAGAAAATCTGCCTGCGTTTACAATAATCGAAGGCGGTTTATCTAAAAAGAAAAAGAAGGAATCGGACAATGGATAACGAAAACGAAATTCTCATAAATGTCAAGCTGTCGCCGCTGGCTTTAAAACTGCGTACTCTGCGCCAGCAAAAGCATTTCTCGGTTGAAACCCTGTCAAAGATTACAGACATACCGCAGGAAGATATTCTCGCTTACGAAATGGACAAAGAAAAGCCGTCCACAGAAGTTCTAAATAAACTCTTGCTGCATTTAAGATAATCTGCATACCCATATCCCCCAAGGTTGTCATATATTCTCTCGGATAGTCGTCGCGCCTAATCGTGCGGCGATTATTCATTTTTCTGTCGCTGTAATGAAAAAAATCGGCTCAAATGAGCCGATTTTGTCTATCGTTAAACTTTGGGTACAAAATGGGTACGAAAATCGTGTGTTGGTAAAACTGCTTGATTTTTAAAGTATTTTGTTAAATATGGCGCGGAAAGGGGGATTTGAACCCCCGAAGGCTTTCACCTCTCACGATTTCCAAACATACCGCATTTTTGGGCTATTTTAGCCTATTTTTGCCCTATTGAATAGGGTTTTTGAAATTTTGAATACGGAATTTGCAAGAACAGCCTGAAAATGGCTTGCCTTTTTTCTCGGCTTTAAGTACAATGTTAGAGCTGTCTCTTATACACATCT
>RYWC01000012.1:5714-14650 GCA_003979335.1 Clostridia bacterium | reverse complement strand
AAATGATATGGTACGATTATATATTTATATAATAGATTTAGATGCGGCGGCTTAAAACAAACGCCATTTTACCGCATATGAACTCAGGAGTTATATGGCTAAAAATTACTCTAATAAAAACAGAACGAGAAAATCCCTAATAGCTATGCTTTGCGCGCTGTCGGTTACCTGCACCGGACTTGCGGCAGCCTGCGCGAACAACGGAGAAGACGACGAGCAATCCAACGCCGTCGCCGCAAGGGACGATACACAGCTTTTGAAAAACGGAAACTTCGAGCATTTTGCAATTCCCGACAAAGCCGTGCACTTTATAAGAAACGTAAATAACTGGTCGCTCGGCGGAGACACTTCCGTCAAATCGGGCGTTATAAACGTTTCGGACAAGGCTTTTAAAGACATAACCGACGAAGAACTTTCTGGAAAACTCGATTATAACAACGACCTTTCTTCGGACAACGAGGAATACGTCGACTATAACGGTATGCGTTCGAGGGACCTTCTTTACAAGGACAACTACGCCGCTATGCTCGAAGCGGACGACGTAAAAGACAGCTGGATTAAAAATCAGGGTTATGAAGCTTACTTCGGCATTGTTCAGGAAGGCGATAATTATTATATCGGCGAGGGCGAAGGAAAAACCCAAGTTTACAAGAACGAGGACGACGGGGAATTCTATTTCGACACAGACTTTACCAAGTATGTGAGAAAGCAGACTATCTCCAATCCCAAAACCCATTACGATATCAATGACGACAACACAAAAATTACTGTTGACGGCAAAGAATACGAACTTCTTACCGAAGATATAACAGGCAGCCTGTATTATAAGGACGGCGACGGAAAAGAAAATTACGTTTCCAACGTGCTTATGATACACAACTCCCCCACCGACACTAAGTTTAACGGCGTAAACCAATATTACACCGCTTCCGCAATAACCCTTGAAGCAAACACCTCGGCGGAAATTTCGTTCTGGGTTAAAACTTCAGACCTTAAATTCGACAAGGGTTACAGCGCGCTTGAAGACGAAGACAAAGGCGCGTATGTGGAAATTATTCAACAGGTCAACAGTACCACAATCGACAATTTTTCCGTTAAAGCCATAAACACAGAAAAAATTATTGCAGGCGCGCCCGACAACGCTTTGGACGGCGTTGAAAGCAACGGCTGGCTCAACTATACCGTTTACGTCAACGCATGCGACTTTGCGTCAAGCACCGTTCAAATCAGGCTCGGGCTCGGCGGCAGCGACAACAACGAAAAAGTTACAGGTTACGCTTTCTTTGACGACGTAAAGGTTACCAAATACCGCTCTCTCGAAGACGAAAAGTGCAGTTACGGCGACTATGCTTCCGAAATAACGGCAAAAGGGACAAGTTGCAACCTTACCTCGGAAGCGGACGATAAAATTTTCTATGCCGACGTTCTGACAAGAGGCAGCAGCGATACAAGGCACGCTTACGACTTCCGCTACCTCATCGACCTTGCTTCCGAACAGGGCGCAGGCAACGTTTACAACTCGTTTGAGTTCGGCGCCGCAAATGTAACCGCCGCCCTTACGACAGAAAAGGACAGCAAGGGCAAAATTTACGCCGCTACCACCAACTCTTTTAACACGACCAACGTAGGTAAAAAGACGCAGAGCGATTTAAACCTTGTAAAGGATACACAGCCTCTGCCCACAAGCGAAGACATTATAGGCGCGTTCGCAAAGAACCATACTTTTACGGGAACTTACGCCAAAGAACTTAACGACGCAGTCAAAGGATTGGACAAACTTCCTGCAAAAAACGGCGGAAACATTCTTGCATTGTTCTCCGAATGGGGCGTGCCCTATACCGCAACAATTACCCCCTCGTTCAGCGTAGGCGATACCGATAAAGACGGCTATTACGTTGTATCTCTTTGGGTAAAAACCAGCGATATGGACGGCGGCACCGCCGCCACCCTTAAAATTTACGAGGAAGACGAAAACGGTTTGCCCATAAAGGACAGCGCGCAGACGCTGACAATTGACACGACGGGCAACAAGACGAATTTCGAAAACCAGAAAGATATATATGAAGGCTGGGTACAGTGTTTCTTCTTTGTAAAGAATGACACAGACGTAGCTAAAAACTTTAAAATCGATTTCAGTTTCGGCACCACCGCAATTATTAACGCCGCAGGCAATTACAACGCAGGTTGGGCGGTTGTGGCAAACATGCAGACGCTTGAAATAGATAAAGAAATTTACGACCTTGCTTCAAGCGGCACTACCACCGCCCTGTTCTCGTTCTCAAACGAAGACGACAGCGAAAGCGGAAAAGTTATGGACGAGGCTACGGGAACTTCCGACATAAAGACGGGAATTGCAACGCCCGACAAGTATGTAGGCAAAAACGGCGGAAGCTCTTCCGTTACGGACGCTGACAGCAAGCCTTCGTTCGACGCTGGCAATACAAACGCTCTGGCCGGTCTTATTAATAAAGAACACGCGGAAAGCTACGCGAATTGGAGCACAATTGCGACAAGCTTCGGTAAAGCAAGCGGCAATTGGAGCGATGTATTCGGCGAAAACTGCTATCAGCCCCTTATCATAATAAACGACGTTTTAAGAAAATATGCAGACAAAGCTGACGCAACCGAAGAGACGTTCGATAACGGAAATTATTATCTTGAAGCAGGCGAAAACGAAACAGGCGCAGATATAATCACCGCTTTAAACGGCAAAAAATATAAGCCTGCCGCAGGCACGACATGGGATGAAAACGCAACCTACTACACTTTGAGCGAAGTTGCAAACTACGGATTTATCGGCGAAAAGAAGAGCGTTTCCGCAAACAATGCCGAAACGGTCAGCGTAAAAGTCAAAGTCTCAGGCTCCGACGCGTTTGCTTATGTTTATCTGGTCAACCCCGACGACAAAAACGTTTTAAGTTACAACACGCCCGACTACACATTCTATTATGACGAAGAAGGTAACGTTCTTGACGAAGAGTTCGACAGCGATTGGAACAGTGAAACCCACCGCAAGCACATTGTTTACACACTCAGGGACGACGGACTTTACGACGGTAAGGACGGTAAGGTTTACGCAAACCTGCACAACCTTATAAAGACTTATAAAGATTCGAAATTCGAGCACAATAACTTCTTTGATAAGGACGGCAATCCCGTAAATTACGACGACCTTAAAGACGGCGAAGATTATTACCTCAGCGCGACAGACCGCAGTAAAGTTGCAGACCACTACCTTTGCAACAGCAACGGCGAAAACGTTTACGAGTACAAAGACGGAAAGTATTTCTATCTTGTAAAAGACGCGGAAGACGGCAAGATGAAGCCTCTTACGGAAGTAAACGCCTTTGATAAAGACCTTGCAAGATATAATTATACTGCGCTTGACAAGAAATTTGCGGTAAAAATAACCGCGGAAGACTGCGCAAACTTCGGCGATGAAAACGGATGGATTACGGTAAACTTCGTTATTCAGGCAGGTAGCGAAGCAAAAGATTACAGGCTTGAACTTTGGAACGGCGTAAGAGACGAAAAAGGCAACGCGGACAACACAAGCGCAGTTGCTTTCGACATCAGCCAGCACACCGTAAACAACGTTGAAACCCGTCTTAAACAGTATGAAACGGAAATTCTTAACGCTTATTACAACCTTATAAAAGGTCTTCCCGACGGGACTAAGCTTTTCGACGAAATCAAAACGGAAAACATTTCGGCATATGAAGAGCTTCTTAAAAAGCACGACATCGAAGACACTGTAAAAGCAGATTACGGTTTCGACGCCAACTACTACACCTACACCCTTTACGATTCAGCGGCTTACGTACCTTTCAACGCAGACACGGCAAGCGATGGGGAAACGGGTTACAATTACGAAACGTCTCTGTTCACCGAAAAGCTTGCGTTCCTTAAATTCGACGACGAACAGCAGCATTCAAGAAACGTATTCGTAGACTATTCGGCAGTTGACCAAAGCATCACCAAAAACACCGCTACCGACGATGGCGACGACAGCGATACCGACGACGAGGCGGCAAGCTCGGCAGAACTCGGGCTTTATATTTCCTCGATAGTTCTTGTAGTTGTTCTTCTCATAACCCTTGTATCCATAGGCGTTACGCAGTATATCAAGAACAGAAGAAAGAAAAACAACGCGGCATCAAACAAAAACGTTTACCGCAAGCGCGACCGTTATATCAGAAAACTTCACCTTGTAAAGAACGAGGAAACCGAAGCCGAAACTTCCGACAACAACGGCGGCGCGGAAAATAACGCAAATACCGCGGAAGAAGTTACTACCGAAGATACAACAACTACGGAAGAAACCCCCGACGGCGCTAATGAAGAGAATCCCTCTTCAACTGTTGAAGAAACGTCTGACGGCGGCGAAGAAAACAAAGAATAATACAGCAAAATAAAAACACCGAGTTTACCGTAGTTCCCATAGGGAATTTTAGGTAAGCCGTAGGCGGAAAAGAATTAGGCGTGGCGTAAAGCCACGCCTTTTCTCTTGTCTTGGTTTAGTTGCTTTTAATTGTCGTAGTCGTCATCGAAGAACGGCGGCGCGATTGTGCCCACGAAGTTATAGATAATTTCAACGGTTTGTCTGTAATGTCCGTTTACTTTCGTTTTCTCGTGGACGATTACCTTGTCAATGAACGAACGCAGAATTTCGGGCGTGATTTCTTCAAAATTGCTGTACTTGTAGATGAGCATCATAAACTCGAGAATTTTATCGTCTTGCGCTTTTGCTTTCTCGATTTCCGCTTTCAGAGTTTTGACACGCTCTTTCAGCGTGGCTTGCTCGGCTTCGTATGTATCGCTCATTTTCAAATACCGTTCTTCCGAGATTTTACCCGCAACCTTATCTTCGTACAAGCTCTCTATAATCTTGTCGAGCTTGTCTATGCGTTCTTCCGAAGTTTCTATTTCGCGTAGGTTCTCTTTGAGTTCCTTTTTCGTTTTCGCTTCGGCGTCCTTGCGTAAGGTCTGTAAAAATTCTTCGTTGTGGTTCTTGGCGAAATGGATGGTACGCCGCAAATCGTCCTGTATGATTGCCGTTACCGCTTTAACCGTTATTTGGTGCGAGCCACAAATACGCTTCTTCTGTTTACGGTATGTAGAACAGTTGAAATATTCCGCTTGCTTCATAGTGGTACATCGGCAAAGATACATTTTCTTTCCGCAATCCGCACAGTACAGCATACCCGACAGCGGACTCATTTCGCCCATATCGGTAGGACGGCGTTTGTTCTCGCGTATCTTTTGAACGGTATCAAAAGTCTGCTTGTCTATGATTGCTTCCTGCGTGTTCTCGAAGATAACCCAATCTTCTCTCGGCAATTCAATGCGTCGTTTCGACTTGTATGACTTCTTATAGGACTTGAAGTTTACGGTACAACCCGTGTACTCCAAGTTTTCAAGAATACCCGAAACCGTTTGTTGCGACCAAATTTCCGAGCCTTCCCGAATTTTCAACGACGTGGATAAGCCGTGATTGTGAAAGTAGATTACGGGCGTTTCAACTTTTCGTTCAGTCAATATACGTGCTATCTGCGTCGGACCGTAACCTTGAATACAGAGTTTGAAAATCTCTTTTACGATTTCCGCGCCTTTCTCGTCTATAATCCATTTCTCTTTATCTTCGGGGCTTTTCTTATAACCGAGCGGCGGTATCGTCGTAATGTGCTTGCCCGAATTGCCTTTGGCACGGACAACTGCCTTAATTTTCTTACTGCAATCTTTGGCGTACATTTCGTTGAGTATGTTTTTGAACGGTGTAATATCGTCGTCGGGATTGGTTTCGCTGTCCACTTGGTCGTAGATTGCTATAAACCTTACGTCGGCTTCGGCAAGATAATACTTGGTGTAATAGCCTACAAGAATGTGATCCCTGCCGAATCTCGACATATCCTTGACGATAACTGTAGATATTTTACCGTTGTCCACGTCGTCCATCATACGCTTGAAGTCGGGGCGGTCAAAGTTGCTTCCCGAATATCCGTCGTCCACGTAAAACCTTACGTTGCGCAAACGGTTTTCGTCCGCATACTTTTGTAACAACATTTTCTGATTTCGGATACTGTTGGAATCGCCGTCCAAATCGTCGTCGCAGGACAGTCTGCAATAGAGAGCCGTCCATTGTTCTTCTGTGTTTTTTACTTTCTTATATTTAATTGTCGGTTGCAAATTCATTGTTTATTACCTCCCGAATTGCAACTTCCAAGCGATTGCTTATGAGATAACCGAATAGGAACAGACGGTTTCAATGCTTCGTCGATATTCCGCTCGATTAGTCTTTTTGTAATTTCGAACGCCGTAACGTCGGTGTCCGACTTTTCACGGGATATTACGGTATAGACCGTGTTCCCGATAACTTTTTCACGGCTTCTTACAAACGAGCCGTTCTCTTGTTCATAATAGTAAGACAGTATATCTGCCTTAGGTCTTGCTTTGTTCTTGTTTATAATGGTACTCCTTGTCTGAAATCGGGCGTTTCAAGTTATTTGTTCCCGTCATACAAGAAGAACACATAAGTTTAGTTTGCTTTTCGGTTACTGTCCGTTTCTCTCTTTCATAGCGGCTTCTTCTAATAACACTTTGTATCCCGCTTCTATAAGACGGACTTTCGTGTAACCGTTCTTCATTAAAAATGTGTTTATTTCTTCTGCCTGTTTTCTCGGCACGCTCGTCCCCCAAACCAAACTTTTTGCTTTGCGTTCTTCTCTGTGCCGTTCTTCATAGTTCTTATCTTTTTCCGCTCTCGGTTTCATAATACCCTCCGTAAATATATATGTCGTATTGACACGCCTTTTTCTTATTATACGCTTTTATAGGTATCTTGTCAACGGAATCAGATAGAGTAGTAGAACGGTATTTAATGATTTTTTACTTCGACCACCAATTCTTTGTAGATTTAACGGGTGATTTCGGTGCGTTCTTGCGCTCGGTTGCCGTGCGCTTGGCTTCGTCTAACTTGTCCGGCGCGTACTCGTTTACGAAAGCGACAAACTCTTTGTACTTCTCTAATTCGGGTATGCGACGCTCGGCTTTCTGCAATTCCGAGAAAAGGTTTTCACGGTCTTTGTCCGTGATTTTCTTTTCTTCTTCCAGCCGTTTATACTCGGTTGTAAGTCCGATAATCATCTTCCGTAACTTAGTAGGCGATAACGGAAGCTCGCCGCTCAATGCTTCGTGAAAAGCGTCTAAATATCCCTGCAACGGTTTAAGTTCTTCTAACGCTTTATCTCTCGTTGCAACGGCTGTTTGCGCCTGCTCGATTACTTCTTCGGCGTGGACTTTTTCCGCTTCAAGACTTGCAAGTTCGGCTTCCTGTTTTTGCTTTTGCCATTGGTACTTGGTCGTATGCTTTTTATTGCTTCCGACTTCGCCGCGATCCAAACCGTAGTGAACGCCTATTTGTTCGTGAAAACTATTCTGCATATTGCCGTAGGATAACTGTCCACCGCGTTCACTCCAAAAGTCCGAACTGCAAAGTTTCGGTTGTTCCAACGGTACATACTCGTAAACGCTTTTGCCGTGTTCGTCTTTCTTTTGAATAGGCGAGCCTTTTTCGTTCCGCAATACTTTCCCGTCCGCGCCTTTCTCATAGACTTTCTTTTTGGCGGTGTCTACGACGGGTATGTAGTAGAGCTGTAAGTGCGGTGTGGTTTCGTCCAAATGGATAACGGCTGACAATATGTTTTTGTCCGTTCCTTTATAGCCGATTTCCTGCAACGCGAACTCATAACAACGGTTGAAAAACTCCATTACCGCATACGGTGTTTCTTCGCCTTTCTTCCAACCGAGCCGCTCAAAGAACACCGTATCCGATGTGATAATCATACCCTCGAAAGCGGTGGAGTCTTTCTTTTCACGGAAGGTTGCGTTTAGCTCTTTCATTGTATTTTTCCATTGAGCGGTAAGACCGCCTTCCGACTTCTTGAAATAGAGATTTAGCGGTGTGCGCTCGTCGTCTATATCTTCGTTGCGGTGGTGCTTGCTTGTGCGTTCAGTTTCGCCGCCAATCTTGCCTAAACTACCTTTATTGAATTGTTCTATTCTAACTACCTGATAACTTATAATTTTGTTCCTCCTGCAATAGTTGCCCCCTGCAAGGGCGAACTTGGCTACTTGTAGCCTAGTGAGATATGGATATACTCCGCATATCCCGTTTTGTCCGTCCGAGTGGTGCTGTTTGATGTTGCCGTGTCTTGTGATTTTGCTTGTCATTTGCTTGCCGATTAAGGCGGTCTTATTTGAGAAACAAATTTGCTTGCTTGCAAGGGCAAATTTGCGCCGAAAACAAAAAGCGTGTAGTTTTTTAGCTTGCTATAAAACCGTGCGCAAAGCGCACGCCCACACGGTTTACTGTGTGGGAATATGCTTTTTATTGTCATAAATTTACCTCCGAATTGTTAGTTTTATATCTTCGTCCACGCAAGAAAGAGTGGAATAGATACCGTAAAAAAGGCGCGAAAAAAGCCGCTGATAACTTCTTGTATCACCGACTTCTAACCGTGTTTAGCAACATAATGTGCTCTATGATGGTTGGTCATTCTATTAAGTTAGAGAATTGATTTAAGTGCCGTTTTCCGAAAAAATCGTACACTTATAAAAGCCTATCACGGCTTACGAATTTTGCGTAACAAAACAAAACTTACGCCCTTTCCGTAAGCTAAGGCACGGGCGGCTATACTGCCCAAACCTTCCGCGTCCTATGAGCTGTCGCTCATTGCGGAATCTGCCGAACTCATAACCGTTATCCGTTCGGCACACCCTTTCAAAAGGGTACAATACCACTCATTACACTACTGTGGTATGCTATGTATTTTATCACTATGACAGTATAAAGTCAATAGGTTTTCAAAACAAATGTTTGCGATTTTTGGAAAGTTTTGTCGAAAAGCAACTTTCTAAAATTCAACGGTAAACTTACT
>RYWC01000012.1:0-5614 GCA_003979335.1 Clostridia bacterium | reverse complement strand
CCTTGATAGTTAAGCGTAACCGTTATACTGCCGCCGTCCTTATTGTATTTAATGGCGTTTCGCACGAGATTTCCGAAGATTTCGCTTACTCTTTCGTGTCTGCTCATTACGATTACGTTATCGTCTATTTTTTCTATTATCGCTATTTTTCTTTTGTCAGCTTCGGGTTTCAATGCGGAAATTGTTTCTCTTGCAAGCGCGGAAAAGTCCACTTCGTAAGGGGATAAATCATCATTGTCGATTTCGCTGTAATTGATGATACAGGCAATCAAATTTGTAAGGCGTTCGCTCTGCGTGAGTATTGTTTTATACGCTGTTTTCGTTTGGCTTTCGCTCATACCGCCCGCCTGTAACAATTCGGCGTAGCCGTGAATAGATGTGAGCGGCGTATTCATCTCGTGCGTTACGTTAGAAATAAATTCGTCCTTTGAAACACGCGCTTTTTCCACAAGCTCTTTTTCCGCTTGTATCTCGCTCATTTGCCTTTGAATGTTGCGATTGCGCTCGTTGAGAATATCGGCTACGGGTTTGAGTTCGGAATATTTGCTTGTAACTTGCGGATTGTTTGCGGCGTCGCTTGCAAGTTTTTTTACGGGCGTTAAGATAAAGTGCGTTGATACAAAGGCTATAACGGCGCACAATACTATACACAAGATGAAGAAATATAGGAGAATAGGCAATGATTTTGCAAAAATACTCCAATCTGTATCGGTGAATATAGCAATCCGCACTAAAAATTGTCCGTCGAAGTTTTTGCAAAAGTACACCATATTTTTACCGAGCGTAGAACTGCCGCGCACTGCAAAACCTTCTTCGTCGAAAATGGCGTCTTTTATTTCCGATCTGTCTGAATGGTTTTCCAAATCGTCTTCGGCAATACTGTCGGCAAGTACGTTACCCTGCGCGTCCATAAACGTAACCCTTGCGCCGTTCAATTTTTCCGAAAAGGCGGCGGCGTTTTGTTCGTTCAAATCGTCCAAATTCAAAGTTTCATCAAAGCTGTTCATATAAACGCGCAAATATTCTTTGCTGTCGTCTATGGACGATTTATAATAAACTTGCGTTGCCGCAAAAGAAAAGACAAAAAGACAGGCAAACGTAATTCCAAGCGATAAAATCCAAATGCGCCATTTCATAATTTGTACCCCACACCGAATATCGTTTCAATCTTTACGCCGAGCTTGCGAAGACGGGCAACGTGATTGTCGAGCGTTCGCGTTTCGCCTACGTCGTACCCCCAAACTTCGCATAAAAGTTTTTCACGGGATAAAACTTTTCCGTGATTTTCCATAAAATATTGTAATAGTTCAAATTCCTTATGATTGAGCGATACTTCTTTGCCGTCGATTTCGCAGACGAAAGTTTCAGAGTTCAGCGTAACATTACCAACCGACAAAACGCTTTGTCGCTGTTTTCCGCGCAATCTTGCGTTTACTCTTGCCGTAAGTTCCAATACGGAAAAGGGCTTTGCTATATAATCGTCCGCGCCCATATTCAAACCGTTTACCTTATCTTCTTCCTTTGATAGTGCGGAGAGCATAATACAGCTTACGGCAGGAAATTTCTCTTTGATAAAACGCAGAGCGTCTAAACCGCTTCCGTCGGGTAACATTATATCAAGCAATGCAACGTCCGGCTGTTCGCCCAAAAGTGCGGCGGTAAAAGATTTCAAGGTTGAAAACGCCTTGAAATCCAAGCCGTTCATCTCTAATGCGACCTTGATTAGTCCGCAAATGCTTGTATCGTCTTCTAAAATAAAAACCGTACCTTTCATAATATCACCTTGCTTTAATTATATCATTTTTTGTTTGATAAATAAAGTGTTGAGAATATGCCGCTTGTAATAAAATTGTAATATCAACCAAATCTGCCGTTGATATAATCGTCTGTTTTTTTGTTCTGCGGATGAGCAAACAACTTTTTCGTTTCGTCCATTTCAATCATTTCGCCCAAAAGGAAGTACGCCGTATAGTCGGCTATTCTGAACGCCTGCTGCATATTGTGCGTTACCATAATAATAGTCATATTCTTTTTGAGTTCAAGACAGAGTTCTTCGATTTTACCCGTCGATATGGGATCGAGCGCACTCGTCGGTTCGTCCATTAAAAGAATTTGCGGCTCAACGGACAGCGCACGGGCAATACAAAGCCTTTGCTGTTGACCACCCGAAAGACCGAGCGCGGATTTATTCAACCTATCTTTTACTTCGTCCCACATAGCCGCGCCTTTGAGCGAGCTTTCAACTATTCCGTCCAATTCACTTTTGGCGCGTATTCCGAACGTGCGCGGACCGTATGCGATATTATCGTAAACGCTCATAGCAAGCGGGTTGGGGCGTTGGAATACCATACCCACGTTTTTGCGAAGACGGGATAAATCGGTCTTGCGGGAATAAATATCCGTATCGCCGACCTTGATTTCACCCGTTATTTTACAGCCTTCAATTAAATCGTTCATTCGGTTAAGCGATTTTATGAGCGTGGATTTACCGCAACCCGAAGGTCCTATTAAAGCGGTAAGCCTGTTTTTCGGAAAATCCATATAAATGCTTTTAAGCGCGTGAAACGAGCCGTAGTATAAATTCATTTCCTTGACCGAAACGGCAATATCGCCGCTCAAATCAAATTGCTCTATAATGTGTTTTTTCATATCTTTTTTCTCCGATTAAATAACCATTCCACAAGTGAAACGAGTAAGTTAAGTATGATGACGAATATAAGCAATATGCTTGCCGTAGCGTAGGCTTCGTTTACTTGCAAGCCGTTACTCATAAACTTCCATACGAGAACGGCGAAACTTGCCGCGCTATCACCGTAACCTTGCGGAATAAAAGTAGATGCCGAGCCTACCGTAAATATGAGAGCCGCGCTTTCGTTTACAATTCTTCCGATTGAAAGAATAATCGACGTTATAATTCCCGTAATTGCCTGCGGCAGTACGACAACGAAAATCGTCCGCAGTTTTCCCGCGCCGAGAGCGTAACTTGCTTCACGCATACTGTCGGGCACTTCCGATAAACTTTGTTCGGTGCTGCGTATAATCGTCGGCAAAATGATAAGAGCCAAAGTAATACAGCCCGCCCATAGAGAATAGCCCATATTCATACCGATTACAAAGAATACCATTCCGAACAGCCCGAATATTATTGACGGAATGCCGGCAAGCGTATCGACGAACAGGCGTATCACTTTAACGAAAACGCTTCCTTTCTTTGCATACTCGTTCAAAAAGATTGCCGCGCCTACACCGAGCGGCAAAGCAAGCAACAGTGCAAGACCTATAAGCATTGTAGTTGATACAAACGCGGGCGCAAGCGTCGTATGTGCGTTACCGCTTTCCCCGAACATAAAATCAATACTCAAATGCGGAAAGCCTTTTACGAAAACGAATATTACGATAAATGCGAGAACGAACGCAACCAGCAAAGAAATAACCCAAGAAACTATCCATAGCGCATCGCAAGCGCTACCCGTGCGACGATAACTTTTTAACGTATCTTTCTGATCGCTTTCTCTCAATCTACGAGAGAAGAATTTATTGCCGCCCTTGCTGTCCTTTTTTACAGCCATAAGGCAAAGATTAAGTATGAGTATAAAGATAAGCAATACGAACCCGTCGGCAATAAGCGCAGATTGTTCGGACGGCGTTGCATAACCCCAATTCTGTACGATATTGCTTGTGAGCGTGGTAAACGGCACGAACGCACCGAACGGATAACCCGAACCGTTACCCACTATCATCTGAACAGCCATTGTTTCGCCGATTGCCCGACCTATGCCGAGTATGATTGCCGATATAATTCCGCTCTTTGCGGCGGGCAGCAAAACTTTCCATACCGCTTGATTTTTTGAACAGCCGAGCGCAAGCGCGCCTTCGTAGTAGTGCATGGGTACTGCTTTCAAACTGTTTTTGGTTATGGAAGTTATTGTCGGTAATATCATAACCGAGAGAATAAGCGTACACGCCAAAAGTCCGAAACCCGCATTATTCGGGTGGAATATATCGACGAGTAGCGGCATTAAAAATTTATACCCGAACAGACCGTACACGATAGACGGAATACCCGCAAGCAAATTTACTATCTGCGTATATATCTTTTTCAACCGTTTAGGGCAATAGAATACAAGCCAAATCGCCGTAAATACAGCAAGCGTACCGCCGAGCAGTACGGCGCATACGGTAAGAAAGAACGTGCCGACAATCATTCGCCATATCCCGAAAGTTTCCGATTTTGCCGACCATTCAGAGCCGAAAATAAACTTGAAAAAACCTATATCACGAAAAGCGGGTATGCTTGCATAAAGCAAATAACCGATAATCGTAAACACGGCAAGAATGGAAAATGCCGCAAGGGCTATAAATATTGCCTTTGCGATATTTTCCTTTGAAAAAAACTTTGCCGTTTTTATCTTTGTTAGCGTAGTCATATTACTTTACCGAAATATAACCCGCGCCCGTTATAACCGTTTGAGCTTCCGCACTCATAATATAGTCGTAAAAGCCTTGTGCCGCCGCCGACAGCGTTCCGTTTTCTTTGAGTACGATTACGAAAGGACGTTGCAACGCATAAGTGTTATTCATAATGTTTTCCACCGTGCAAGCAACACCGTCTAAACTTACCGCTTTAACCGTACTTTTCAGACTGCCGTAAGATATGTAGCCTATGCTGTTTGTCGAGCCTTGTATCGCTTCGATTACGTTACCCGTTTCGGCAAGCGTGGCAACGCTCGTAGCGTAACCGTTTTCGATTTTCAAAAGCTCGTCGAACGCCGTGCGCGTTCCGCTTGACGCATCTCTGCCGATTGCCGCCGTTATCGTAGTGTCGGGAATTGCAGTACCGCTTTCATAGAGTGCTTTCACGTCGGTTTTGCTCACGTCCGTAACAGAACAATCTTTATTGACGATAAGGGCGATTCCGTCCATACAAAGAGTTGTACCGATAACGCCCGTTTCGCTCGATTTCAATTCACGCGAAGACATACCGAAATCGTTTAAGCCGTTTTGCGTATCACTTATACCCGCGCCGGACGAAGACATATTTACCGTAATTCTTACGTCGTGCGTCTTTTCGTATTCCGCCGCAAGTTTTTCCATTATGGGTGTAACGGAAGACGAACCCGAAACGGTAATGCTTTCCTTTTTACTACCGCAACCCGTCATTGCACCGAGTGTTCCGCATACCAACGTGGCAACGCAAAGCGCACTTGCCAAAATTTTGCCTACTTTTTTCATTTTGTTTCTCCTTGAATTTTTTATTTTTGTCGTTTGACAAGTATAGAATAGCAAGAAGAAGTAACAAAGTTAGTCAGTCAGTTGCAATAAATATGTAAAAAGAAACAGGACTTCGATTTGAAATCCTGTTCTTTTTCATCGCTTGAAAGTGCAACTCTTATAAAATTTTTGTTTTTTAATCCCTATGGGAATTGCGCTTTTAGCTCGGTGTTTTTTATATTTGCAATTAAATTCTGATTCCCTGAGGAAGGTGGTTTTTTGCAATTCCGTTTACTACCTTGCACCAACCCAACGGGAAACCCATATATGAAACGACGCGCCAACCGTTCTTTGCCGAGCAGTCAAAAGTCAAACCCTTTAAATATTTCAGCGCGGTCTCCGC
>RYWC01000011.1:5330-14792 GCA_003979335.1 Clostridia bacterium | reverse complement strand
AGGAAAAGGGGATACCCCAGCAGGTCTTTTTGGAAGCGCTTGAAAATGCGCTCGTTTCCGCTTGCAAAAAGCAGTATGCCGGTACGGTCGGTTTGGTTGAAATCAAAATCAACCCCGAAAAAGGTTCAATCGACTTCTATACCGTTAAAAATATAGTTGAAGAAGTTTACGACCCCGAAAACGAAATTACGCTTGAAAAGGCGAGGGAAGCAAAAAAGAGTTATAAACTCGGCGACAAATATACGGAAAAGCTTGTTCCCAAAGATTTCAGCCGTATAGCCGCGCAGACGGCAAAGCAGGTAATTTTGCAGAAACTGCACGAGACTGAAAGAGATGCCGCAATGAATGAATTTTCGGACAAAGAAGGCGAGCTTCTTGTCGGCGTAATAAGAAAAATCGACGCAAAGAACGTTTATATTGAACTTGGCAAAGGGCAGGTAGAGGGGCTTATGATGCCGTCCGACCAGGTGCCGGGTGAAAAATATAATGTAAACGATAAAATAAAAGTTTTCGTTAAAAGAATAAAAAGCGGTTTTAAAGGCGCGCAGGTGCTCGTCAGCCGTTCGGCTCCCGGTCTTGTCAGAAAACTTTTCGAGGACGAAGTTCCCGAAATCAAACAAGGCACAGTCGTAATCAAATCGATAAGCCGCGAGGCAGGCGCGAGAACTAAAATTGCTATCTATTCGGAGGACGAAAGGGTTGACGCAATCGGTTCGTGCGTCGGAAACAAGGGCGCAAGGGTGAACGCAATTGTGGAAGAACTCAAAGGCGAAAAAATCGATATTATTCCTTGGAGCGAGAACCCGTTGGAGTTTATCGCAAAAGCGCTTTCGCCTGCAAAGGTTATCTCTGTTACCCAGCTTGACGGAGAAAAAACAGCAATGGCGGTGGTTCCCGACGATAAGCTTTCGCTTGCGATAGGCAAGGACGGACAGAACGCCCGTCTTGCGGTTAGGCTTACCGGTTGGAAAATTGACGTTAAAAGCCAGTCTGCGGCGGCAAAACTCGGTATGGATACTGTTGCCGAAGACGAAAATACCGAAATTAAGGAAGACTGATGTCAGCAAAAAAAATACCGCTGAGAATGTGTGTTTCCTGTCGGGAACTTAAAGAAAAAAAGTCTATGCTCCGCGTCGTCAAGGGACAGGACGGGAAGATATTCATTGATTTTTCTTCTAAGGCATCGGGACGCGGCGCCTATGTCTGCGACCGAAGCGACTGTATAGCAAAACTGAGGAAACAACACGTTTTAAACAAAGTATTTTCGTGCGCGGTGGATGAGGAAGTCTATTCCGCCATAGAGGAGGAATACTTTGGTAAAAAGCAAAATTGAAACATATCTGGGTTTTTGTATAAAGGCGCGCAAGATTGCGTTGGGTTCCGGCGCAATAGATACGCTTCGCGGCGGCGTCCGTTTGATAATCGTGGACGGCGCGGCGGCAAAAAACTCGCAGAAACTTGCGTTGAAATTCAAGACGCGCTTTTCCTGCCCTATGATTGTTTGTAAATCAGGGTTTGAAAATGCCGTTAATAAAGTTGGTTGCAAAATAGCCGCGGTAACGGACGGCGAACTTGCAAAAGCAATTTTGAACAATTTAGACGAGAATTACGAATTATATGCCGGAGGCAGTTTTTAGTTATGGCAAAAAAATACGAGAATATTGAAAATATAAGTAAGCTTATATCGGGGGGAGCCGTAGCCGAACTTTCCAAAAAAGTTTCGGGTGCGGAAAAATCGGCTTCCGATATTCTTAAAAAGCTGAACGATATGGAGGCGGCTATCAAGCAGAAAAAGCTTGAAGAAGAGCAAGCGGCCGCACTTAAAGCTGCCGAAGAACTCAGGGCGCGTGAAGAAAAAGCCGCCCTTGAAAGACAGGCGGAAGAGGCAAAGAAAGCGGCGGAAGAAAAAGCGGTGCAAAAGGAAGAAGAAAAGCCTGCAAAACCCGAACGCACAGAAAAGCCCGTTGTTCAGCCGCAGGCAAGACCTGTACAGCAGGCAAGGCCGGCGCAGTATAACAACTTTGCGGCGAGACCTCAGAGAAACGAAAATAAAACATTTATAAATCGTGACAACCGTCCTCAAAGGGACGGCGCCAGACCTGCGCCTTACGGTCAGCAACCGCGTCCTATGGGACAGGGCGGTCCGCGTTTCAGTACGCACGCACCTGCGGCGGCTGCAGTTCAGTCTGCAAAACCCAAAAATTTCGGACCCGATAAAAAGAAACAGAGTTTTGACAAGACTTACGTTGAAAAAGATAAACGTACTCTTTCCAAACGCGCGCTTGTAAAACAACAGGGCCCCGGTATTGAGGATTTTGACGAAAACAAGAGCGGTTACAGGAAGTTAAGAGTTAAAAAGGATAAGCACAAAGCGGCGCCCACAATAAAAATCGAACGCGCGGTTGTTACGACGGACGAAATTCCTATTAAAACTCTCTCTGAAAAAATCGGTATAACGGCGAGCGTTATAGTAAAACGCCTTTTCAATGAGGGCGTTATGTCAACGGTAAACGATTCAATCGATTACGATACTGCGGCGCTAATTGCCGCGGATTTCGGCGTAGAACTTGAATACAAGCCCGAAAAGACAGCTGAGGAAGTGCTTTTCGAACAGCAGGCGGATACGGTAGAAGAGATTGAACAGCTTGTTCCCCGTGCGCCTGTCGTAACGGTTATGGGTCACGTTGACCACGGTAAAACTTCTCTTTTGGATTATATAAGGAAGACAAAGGTAACAGCAGGCGAAGCCGGCGGAATAACCCAGCACATCGGTGCATATACCGTTAAAGTAGGCGGTAAGGGAATAACGTTTATCGACACCCCCGGACACGAAGCGTTTACGGCGATGCGCGCAAGGGGCGCACAGGTTACGGATATCGTAATTTTGGTGGTTGCAGCCGACGACGGAATAATGCCCCAGACGGTAGAAGCTATCAATCACGCAAAAGCGGCAGGCGTTGAAATTATAGTAGCAATCAACAAAATGGATAAAACCGGCGCAAATCCCGATAAAATCAAGCAAGAACTTATGCGCTATGAAATCTTCCCTGAGGAATACGGCGGAAAGACTATAGTTTGTCCTATCTCCTGTAAAACAGGCGACGGCATAGATAATCTTTTGGAAAGTCTTATTCTCCTTGCCGAAACGAAAGAACTTCTTGCAAACCCTGAGAAAGAAGCAAGAGGCATTGTTATTGAAGCGCGTTTGGATAAAGGTATGGGTCCTGTTGCGACTATTCTTGTGCAGAACGGCACTTTGCATACAGGCGATAACGTTATCTGCGGCTTGGTTACAGGTAAAGTCCGCGCAATGATTGACGATAACGGTAAAAACGTAAAACAGGCCGGTCCTTCGGTGGCGGTTAACGTTCTTGGACTTGAAGACGTTCCCAATTCCGGCGATACGATAAACGCAGTATCACAGGCGCTTATGAAGCAGGTTCTGAGCGAAAGAAAGGACAAAATAAGCATAGAGAAAACAAAATCGAGAATAAAAACCGATATAAACGAGGCATTCGGCAGTCTGCCCGACGCACAGCTTAAAAATCTTAACCTCATAATAAAGGGTGACGTACAGGGTTCGGTTGAAGCCGTTAAGCAATCTGTTGTAAAACTTACCAACGAAGAAGTACAGGTTAAAGTTATTCACAGCGCGGCAGGCGCGGTTACCGAAAGCGACGTAATGTTAGCTGAAAGCTCCAACGCGATAATTCTCTGCTTTAACGTCCGTCCGGATGCAAAAGCTAAAATTCTTGCGGAAAGAAGCAAAGTAGACGTAAGGTCATACAGAATTATTTACGAACTTCTCGACGATATGGAGCTTGCGCTTAAGGGTTTGCGCGCGCCCAAATATCAGGAAATTTTACTCGGCAAGTGCGAAGTCCGTCAGACTTTCAAAATCACGGGCGCAGGCAACATAGCCGGCTGTTATGTGCTTGACGGAAAAATCGTCAGGGGCGGAAAGCTCAGAATTTACAGGGACGATATTCTTATCGTAGAAGGCGGCGTAAAACAGCTTAAACGCTTTAAAGACGACGTAAAAGAAGTAGCGGCAGGTTTCGAATGCGGTTGCTCAATCGACGGTTTCTCGGATATCAAAATCGGCGATATAATAGAATGTTACCTTATTGAAGAGGTAAAAGCAGGTTAAAATGAAAGGAATCAGAGGTGAGCGTCTTTCGGGCGAATTTCAAAAAGAGATAGCATCCGTTATTTCAACGAAGTTAAGAAGCGATTATCCCCGTCTTTCCGCCATTATTTCTGTGACGGAGGTGGATGTTGCGCCCGATTTGAAGAGTGCAAAAGTCTATATTAGCGTGTATGATACGGATAAAGACAGGGCGGAAGAAAGTTTTTCCGTCATAAAAGAAAACGCAGGTTTTATTCGCAGGGAACTTGCAAAAGTTATGCGTTTGAGAACAGTGCCCGAATTGCGCGTATTAAAAGACGGCAGTATGGAATACGGTGAAAAAATAGACAAAATTCTGTTCGACCTCGGAAAAAAAGATGAATAACTCCATTGAAGAAATTATATATAAACTTAACGGCGCGAAGTGCGCGGCGGTATTCTGCCATGCCCGACCTGACGGCGACGCCCTCGGGAGCGGACTTGCCCTATACCTCGCGCTGAAAAACGCTGGTAAAAAAGTTTATATGTGTTGCGACGACGCGCCTCCTGAAAAGTTTTCTTTTCTGCCCGTAATGAAAGAGGTTGTGCCGCAGCTTCCGGACGAGCCGTTCGATACGTTTATCAGCGTAGATTGCGCGGATATAAACCGTTTAGGCAGTTTTGCTAAGAAGTATGCAAAATTCAACGGCGCTACTATTAATATAGACCACCATATTTCTAACGACGGTTACGCTAAATTCAATTATGTAGAAGTATGCCCCGCAAGTTGTGAATTGGTTACGCTTATTTTTCAAAAGGCAGGCTGGGAAGTTACCGAAGAAATTGCCGACCTTTTGATGTTGGGGCTTATTACAGACAGCGGAAATTTCACTCACATAGATGTAAGCGAAAGAACTTATACCTTAGCCGCTTTTTTAAGGGGTAAGGGCGCGGACATAAACAGCATATGTTATAATATGTTCGGCAGGCAGTCAAAGCAAAGGGCACTTATGTACGGCAGAGTAATGAGCAAAATGCGCTTTGAACTGGGCGACAGGTTTGCGCTTATCGTAATTCCTAACGACGAAGTATCTAAACTCGGCGGAGACAGCGGAGTGACTGAGGGGTTTGTTGATTTCCCTTTGACTGTCGACGGCGTGGAAGTTGCCGCGTCGCTTATGGAATATAAACAAAACGTATATAAAATATCCTTACGAAGCAAAGGCAAAGTAAATGTAAACGAAATTGCGCTTGGCTTCGGCGGCGGCGGACATATACTTGCAAGCGGTTGTCTTTTAGGCGGTTTGCTTGAAGAAGTTATAGAAAAACTGACTTATGCGGTAAGTCTTGCTTTATGACAGGTTTCATCAACGTAAATAAAACTTCGGGCGCGAGCTCGGCAAAAGAAGTTGCTGTAATCAAACGGCTTTCAAGCACGCCGTGCGGACATATGGGAACGCTTGACCCGATGGCGTCGGGAGTATTGCCGATAGCTATCGGGAATGCGGCAAGGCTTTTCGATTTTTTTCTTAATAAAAAGAAAAAGTATCGCGCAACCTTTCTTTTCGGTTCCGATAGCGATACATTGGATACTACGGGCAATGTAAAGTATAGCGCAGGACGAATACCGTTGTTGGAAGAAATCGAAAAAGTTCTTCCGCAGTTTGTAGGTAAAATTTCTCAGGTTCCGCCAAAATACAGCGCAAAGAACGTTGACGGCAGGCGAGGTTACGAACTTGCCCGTGCAGGCGTAGAATTTGAATTAAAAGCTAAAACCGTTGAAATATATTCCGTAAAAGTTTTTAAAAACAGTCAATACGGTTGTTTCGATTTCGAAATAGAATGCGGTGGCGGAACGTATATCCGTTCGCTTGCAAGAGATATAGCTGAAAAGTTGGGCACTTGCGCAATTATGAGCGCGCTTGTCCGTACACAAAGCGGACCTTTTGAAATTGAGAATTCCGTAAGCACAAAAGAACTAACTGCGGAAAATTTTGAAAAGTACATTATACCAACCGAAACTTTATTACCGTTTGAAAGTATTATTCCTGATAAGGAACAGGAATTTAAACTTTTTAACGGTTTGGCGGTAAATTGCGAAAAGCCCGACGGTTTATATAAAATATATAAAGACGGAGTTTTTTACGGTATTGCCGAAGTAAAACTAACTTTATTGAAAGTGAGGAAAAAATTATGTTAGAAATCGTCAAATTCGGGGAGGGAGAGTACGACTTCCCTTGCCTTGTGGTGTTAGGTTGTTTTGACGGATTACACTCAGGACATTCCGAGCTTCTAAAAAAAGCCAGACTTCAAGCCAAAATAAACGGTCTTGATTTGGGCGTAATGATGTTCGAGAACGGCAAAGAGGGTAAACAGCTTTATTCTTTTGACGAAAAATTGGCTTTGGTCGAAAATTTTAATGTAAAATTCGTGTTAAAAATCGACTATAACGATGAGTTCAAACAGATTAAGCCGCTTGAATTTCTTGACATTCTGGAAGAGCACCTTAACGTCAAAGCTTATATGAGCGGAAAAGATTTCCGTTTCGGGCAGGGCGCGAAAGGCAAGTCTTCCACTTTGAAATCTTTTGCCGAGGACGAAGAAAACGGAGTTTGGTATATGTCTGTCAAAGACGTGCTTTCCGATGGCGAAAAGATTAGCGCAACAACTATAAAAACCTTGCTTTCAGACGGTGAAATAAAAAAAGCCAACGAGCTTCTCGGCAGAAATTATTCTGTCAGCGGCGTAGTTATTCATGGCGCGGACAGGGGCGAGAAAGTTTTAGGCTATCCCACATTGAATATAAAATATCCAGAAGAGAAAGTCGAAGTCAAAAAGGGCGTTTATACGATAAAATGCTCGATAAGAGGAAACGACTATTTCGGTATTGCCAACTATGGCGCGCGTCCGACTTTCGGTGAAGACAGCGATTTGCTTGAAGTATATCTTGACGGATTTGAAGGTATGCTCTACGACGAAACCGTTACTGTCGAATTTATAGGATATATAAGAGATATTCAGAAATTTGAAAGTGCGGAGGAACTCAGCGCACAGCTTGCAAAAGATTTGCTTACGGCAAAGGAAGAAGCCGCTGCGGCGGAAGCTTGCGACGAAAGTTCTGAATGCGTAGCGGAAACAGAGGGGGATAGTGTCGCAGAAGCGCATACGGAAGAACCCCTTGAAACAGCGGCGACGGAAGTCACAGAAGAAAAAGCCGCCGAAGAAGAACAAATCGAAGAAACTGTAAATCAGACTGTTGATAATCAAGAGCCTGCTACGGAACAGGAAGAAGAGTTTGAAGCGGAATTGAGCGAAACTGCGGCTGAAGAGTCTGTTGAAGAAATTTTACAGGAAAAGACGGAAGAAATTATAATCGAAACTTCCGAACAATTAAATCATGAAGAAGATACGAAGACTGTTGAATCCGAAAGCGAGGAAGAGACAGTAAGTGATTAAGTTCGGACCTAGCGGAAATTGCGAAAGATTTTATGCCGAGGGCGGCAAACATACAGAACAAGCTGCAAAATTCTGTAAGGATTTGGGGCTTAACTGTTTCGAGTATTCGTTCGGCAGAGGCGTAATGATGTCCGAGGGCAAGGCTGAAAGCATACGCGCGGCCTTTGAAGAGCAGAATATAGAAATAAGCGTTCATGCGCCCTATTTCATTAATTTTGCAAACCCTGCAGACGAAGCGGCTGAAAAATCTTACGGTTACGTTTTGCAAAGCGCAAAATTCGTCAGGCTAATGGGCGGAGAAAGAATTGTTTTTCATCCTGCCGCACAGGGTAAGTCAAGCCGTGAAGAGGCTGTTTCAAGAACGGCTGAAAGGCTTAAAATTTTACGGGATTATATCTATTTAAACGGATATGAAAATCTGAAATTCTGCCCCGAAACAATGGGTAAACTTGCGCAAATAGGCACATTGGAAGAAGTTATAGATTTCTGTAAAATTGACAACTGCTTTATTCCTGCGATAGATTTCGGTCACATAAACGCTAGGGAACAGGGAAGTTTAAAAACCGTAAACGATTATAAAAGCCGCCTTGAATATATGATAGGCGAACTCGGTTATGACAGGGTGAAAAATTTTCACGTCCATTTTTCAAAAATAATGTACGGCGGCAAGGGTGAGATAAAGCATCTTACATTTGAGGACAGCGTATACGGACCTGAATTTGAACCGCTTGCCATTGCACTTAAAGAGTTGAAACTGGAACCTTATATAGTAAGCGAAAGCGCTGGCACACAGGCTGACGACGCATTGACAATGAAAGCTATTTACGATAGTCTTGACATATAACTGAAATTTTGGTAGAATAAGTAAAACCAAGCTATGAAGACAACTAACGCAAAAAAAATTTTTGACGCGGTCGGCGCGCAAGCCGTTCTTACTGAACAGGCTGATTTAAGACAGTATCTGACGGGTATTTCAACATCGTTCGGTTATGTTTTAAGCGATGAAAAGGGCAATGCTTTTTACACCGATACGCGCTATCTTGAAGCGGCGTCCGCCGCTTTAAAGGGAACGGACATTCAGGTTAAAAATTTTGAAGGCTCTCTTGAAAATCTTTTAAAGGGATATAAAGAGGTTGCCGTGCCGCTTTCCGTAACGCTTTATCCGCAATATGAAAAACTTAAAAGTATGGGTTTGAATATTGTAGACAGCAATAAAGCTTTCACGGATGCAATGTCCGTAAAACAGTCTTACGAACTTGATTTTATTAAAAAAGCCTGTGAAATTACGGACAAAGCTTTTGTTTCGCTTCTTCCCCGTATTAAAGAGGGTATGAGCGAAAACGAAGTCGCCGCGGAACTTGAATATCTGATGCGCAGTTACGGCGCAAGCGGAACAAGCTTTTCTACGATTGTCGGTTTCGGGAAAAATTCAAGCATCCCACATCACGAAACGGGTGAGGACAAGCTGAAATTCGGCGACATTATTTTGATTGATTACGGCTGTAAAGTCGGCGGTTACTGTTCGGATTGCACAAGAACTTTTCTTTTCGGCGACGATAAAAAGCACGGGGAATTTAAAAAGGCATATTCGCGTGTGTTGGAAGCGCATATGGCGGCAAAGGAAAAAATAACCGACGGAGTAACGGGAAGGGAAGCGGACGCATTTGCTCGAGATTATCTGCGCGGCTTCGGTTTGGACAAGTATTTTACCCATTCCCTCGGACACGGCATAGGAATTAATATTCACGAATATCCGATGCTGTCGCCCAAGAGTTTGCAGGTTCTGAAAAACGGAATGGTATTTTCCGACGAACCGGGCGTATATTTCGAAGGAAATTTCGGAATAAGAATAGAAGATACGGTTACACTTTACGGCGGCGCCGTGCAAAGTTTAACGG
>RYWC01000011.1:0-5320 GCA_003979335.1 Clostridia bacterium | reverse complement strand
AATTCAGTCTATTTACAAGGAGTTTAAAATTATGGCATCGATTTTAGCAGGAGACATCAGAAAGGGTTCTACTTTCGAGTACAACGGCAAGGGCGTATATACTGTAACCGAGTTCCAGCACGTTAAACCCGGCAAGGGCGCGGCGTTTGTAAGGGCTACTCTTAAAAACGTAGTCACTGGACAAGTTCTTTCGGATATTACTTTCAACCCTACGGCTAAGCTTGAAACGGCTCAGGTTGAAACCAAGAAAATGACTTATTCTTATACCGACGGCGAGTTCTATTACTTTATGGACCCCGATACTTTCGATATGATTACTTTGAATCTTTCGCAGGTTGAAGAAGCTTTGAAGTATATTAAAGAGAACGATATGGTTACCGTTAAATCGCTCAACGGCACGGCTTTTTCGGTAGAGCCTGAAAACTTTGTCGAACTTAAAATTACGGAGTGCGAGCCCGGTGTTAAAGGCAATACCGCAACGAACGCAATGAAAAATGCAGTTGTAGAAACGGGCGCGACCGTTCAGGTGCCTATGTTCGTAGAAGAGGGTGAAATTATCCGTATCGATACGCGTACCGGCGAATATATGTCGAGAGTAGGAAAATAATGCGCGCCGCTATACAGCGGACGGGTAAAACTTCGCTTTCCGTTGACGGTAAACTTATTTCCGAAATTCCTTACGGTCTTGCCGTGTATCTCGGCGTTAAAGCAGGGGATACTCTTTTGCAGGCGCAGGCAATGGCGAAAAAAATTGCTCAGCTCCGTATTTTCGAAGATGAAAACGGAAAAATGAATAAGTCTGTAAAAGATGTGAAAGGTGAAATTCTGTTGATTTCGCAGTTTACGCTTTTAGGCGATTGCTCGCACGGTAACAGACCTAGCTTTATTGCCGCCGAGCGTCCCGACAAGGCAAACGAGCTGTACGAATATACCGCGTCGCTACTCCGCGAATACGAAGTGCCCGTCAAACAGGGTGTTTTCGGCGCGGATATGAAAATAACGCAGTATAACGACGGTCCGGTAACAATAATATACGAAACTTAAAATACAGGGCGATTTATCGCCCTTTTTAACTATGGTAAGACAATGATAACAAAAGATTTTGACGTTTTTATAGCCTATCACGGAAGTTACGATAAAAACGGTTCCAGAGAAATTTGCGACAGATTGTACGATTTTCTGAAAAGGAACGGTATAAAGCCTTTTTATTTTCCTTATTCAGGCAAGGATATTTATAAGGCAAATATAATAGAAGTAATAAGGTCAAAAACATTTCTGCTTGTCTGCAACGAGAATATACATGTCAATGAGAGCGGTACTATAAGCGTTACCGAGCATTACGAGTTTTCAACGGAAATAGACGCTTTTTATGCTATGACGCAGGCAGGTAACGATGTCCGCGTTCAGGACGCGCGCGTTTTTGTTTGCGGTGATTATTCGGAAAAAAGAAAGAAAGGTCAGGAAGCTAATTTACACGAATTATTTGCTAAACGCACCCATTTCTTTTGCGATTCGGATAACGAAGAAAATTCTTTTGCCGAAATAGCCGATTGGATTAAAAGCAGGCTTGTTCTGCGTAAAGATAGCGACGTTTGGCAGAAGAGCCAGACGACAACGGAAGTTAAGCAGATTTTTGTCAAACGTTCGGCTATGAGTCAGCAGGTCGATTTAGCTAACTTGGTCGCTCATTCAAAAAATATCAGGGCTATGGGTATATCGAACAGCGAGCTTACTTCAAGAATAGACCCCGAAGCATTAAAACATGCCATTGAAAAAGGAGGAAAGGTTGAACTTCTTTTCTTAGACCCCGAAAGCCCGTTTACAGAGCAAAGGGAAAAGGAAGAAGGTCTGCGCCCGAACAGGATAAAAAATATTACGATTAACAATATCGAAACCGCGCTTGATTTTAAATTCAGATTAGAAGAGCCGCAAAAAGAGAGTTATAAACTTTATAAGTATTCTAAACTGCCGCGTTTAAACGTGATATTGTTAGATTCTTATGCGATATTGCAGTATTACGGAAATACCGAAGCAGGTATGCGCAATCCCTGCTTTTTGATTGAAAAGCAGGAAGTATCTCCGCTGTATGATTTTTGTCTGGAAAATTACCGTTACATTAAATCGAATGCGGAAGAAATAACCGAGGAGTAGGATGAAGTATTTAAAAGAAAAAGATTTTATATTATCCCGTATCAGTTGCGCAATTGAAAATTATTGCAATAAGGACGGTTTTATCACCGAGCAAAAAGGTGCATACGACCTTGTAACGGATATCGACAAGGGAATAGAAGATTTTTTGAAAAAAGAAATATATAAAGAATTCCCTGAGGATAATATCATAAGCGAAGAAACATTGCCTTTTTCCGAAATTAACGGCAGGACCTGGATTATAGACCCTATTGACGGCACCTGCAATATGGCGCACGGAATTAAATTTTATGGCGTTCAGTGCGCGCTTATTGAGGGCGAAGACATTGTTCTTTCCGCAATAGTTCTTCCTGCTTTCGGCGAAGAATATTACGCGATAAAGGGCTGTGGCGCTTATCTTAACGGGAAAAGAATTTCTGTAAGTTCAAAAACTTCCGTTCAGAATTCGATTGTGAGCTTCGGCGATTATTCGCATAAGTCTTCAAAGCACGCAATTTTGCAACACAAAGCTATAGGCTGGTTATATCCTCAAATTGCAAAAATAAGAATGTTCGGCGCGGCTTGTTTTGATTTTACTTTTCTTGCAAGCGGTAAAACCGATTCTACCGTTGTTATGACCAAAAATCTTTGGGATATCTGTCCCGGTGTTTTACTTTGCAAAGAAGCCGGCGCAATAGTCACCGATTTTGACGGCAAAGACTATAAAGCAGGGGTTTTCGGCGTCGCCGCTTCGTCAAACGAAAATCTGCACAATCTTACATTAACTTCGTTAAAAGAATAAAATGCACGTTGTAAAACACTTTTTAACTGTCTGCCGCCATAGGCGCGCGGTAAGAAAACTTTGTTTCAAATGCGGACTTTTCCGTCAGGGACTTGCACACGACCTTTCCAAATTCAGTTGGGCGGAGTTTTGGTCCGGCGCAAAATATTATCAGGGCAACCGCAGTCCGCAAGCAAGGGAAAGGGAAGTATCTGGCTATTCAGCGGCATGGCTTCACCATAAAGGCAGGAACAAACATCATTTCGAATATTGGACGGATTTTGCTGACGGGCGGAGGGTATTCGTAGAGATGCCGCCTAAATATTTTGCTGAAATGTTATGCGACCGAATAGCCGCTTCAAAAATTTATCTTAAAGATAAGTATACCGATTCGTCGCCGTTAGAGTATTTCAATGCAAAAACGGATAAAGAGGGTATGAATCCTAAAACGTGTGAAATGCTGGAATATTTTCTTACTATGCTTAAAGAAAAAGGCGAAAAGCAGACTTTAAAAGAGCTTAAAAAATTTGTTAAAGAAAATAAATAGAATTTAATTTAAACCGCGCAGAATTTTAATCTGCGCGGTTTGTTTTTTAATATTGAACTATTTTTACTTTGTTCTTGCAACTTTTACATTGTCGGTTTTTCTGTTTCTCAGTTCTTTTACGGGATGTTCTTTGTCCTGATAGCGATAATCCTGACCGAGCTTTTCGATTGCTTTTTTGATAACAAGGTGCGAGGGGTTTCTTTCGGGGTCGCCGGACATATATTTCTGATAATCGAAATACCTGTGGCTGTCGGGTATCTTTTTGATTTCCTTGTAAGTGTCTATCTTTTCAGTGTTATCCGCTGTCAGATTAATTGTTTCGCCGAGCACTTTTCTAATATAATCTTTATTTCCGCCGAGTTTTAAAAGCTGGGGGAATTCACCCGAACCACACACGCTTTCAAAAGTTTTGTTTTCGTACTTTTTAAGAAGTTTAGCCGCTGTTTTAAGGTGAGCAACTTCCATTTTATAGTGTTCAGTCCAAATTTTCTTAATATTTTCGTCGCGTTCGTCGTTCATTGCGGAATAGTACAGCCAGCATTCGCAGTACTCGTGCATAACCCATTGTTCAAGCCAAGTAAGATTAGGGTCTTTTAAGCTTTCGTATTGTGAGACGTGCGCTTCTTCAATCATTGCAATTTCCGCATAAAGCTTTCTGCCCAGGTCGTTTTTATACCACTGCGCAATGTTCATATAGTAGTTCATTGTCTGTTGTTCTGCCGCGGTTATGGTGCTTGCAACAAGCTTTGAATATAGGTCTGCTTTTTCGGCAATCATATGCTTTTTAATTTCATCCGCAGGATAGCGGTGTTCCGCAACGGTGGGACGTCCGGGCATAATTTCCGTGTACTTACCGACAAGAACATCCGCGTCTTCGCCCTTATCGGTCTTTAAAAGATTTGCAAAGCGGTACAGGTGGTCAAAGTCCTCCAAAAGCGCAAAATTCAAAGCTTTGATATTTGTTTCGTCGGTATCGTGCTTTGCAAGAACGGCGGTTAAATCGATAGCAAGCTGTTCATAAGCGATTGTTGTTTCAAGTATACTTTCGTTAATGGGCTTTAAACAGCTTATGCGTTTTTGCTGCTGCTGTTCCTGTCTGCGCACAACAGCCAATGCCGCCAAAATTTCGGGTTCGTCGCAATGACGGGCAAACTGATGCATAAACCATTGCGATTCAAACTCCGTCCCGTTCATCAAAATTACGCGGGTTTTTGTGTAAGGTGAAGTTTTCAGCTTGTTATAGCTTTTAGGGTACATTTTTCTTAAAGGTAAAAAACTGTTTTCAAGTGATTTTGATTTTTCTTTAATAGGGTTCATATAAGCCTCCGTAAAGGTTTTTCCCATTAAAAAAATTTTTAATCAGCAAACAGAAAACCTGTTTTAATATATTTATTTTGCGGTATATGTTTTACAGTAAAAAATACCGCCGCTCAAACATGGCGACGGTAAAAATGGAGCAGGTGACGGGAGTCGGACCCGCCGAAACCAGCTTGGGAAGCTGGCGCCATACCGATAGGCGACACCTGCAATAAATAAATTCGCCCACCGACTAAAACGTCGGTAGGCGATGGTTGAGGCGACGGGACTTGAACCCACGACCTTCTGGTCCCTAACCAGACGCGCTACCAAACTGCGCTACACCCGGACATCGCCGCCTGTTTTGACGGCAATAGTTATTATACGACATCCGGTTCGATTTGTCAATCCTTTTGCGCAAAAAACATCAATCCTTTTGCTTCTATAACGTGCAGGTTTTCCGCAGCACCCGCGCACCGGCACGCGGGAGACCGGGCAATCTGCGGCAAAGCCTTTCCCGCTTTCGAGATTTGATTCCCGGCTCCCCGATATGGCAGATAGAACAAGAA